>NZ_JBQDYQ010000065.1:0-15676 GCF_052105255.1 Brevibacterium sp. | reverse complement strand
AGAGATAGACACGCTAGCAGCGTGAGTGACTCCAAACAGCTTGACAGGGCGCGGCCTATGCACTTTGATGCCGCGGGTGCTGCGGGCTAGAGGAATCTTTATTGCGCGGGTGATGGTGCAACGTGCCCAAAACCCGCCAGCGAGGTTCCGCCCGGGGATGACGAAGGCCCCGTCCTCACGGACGGGGCCTTTGCTGCTCCCCCGGCTGGGCTCGAACCAGCGACCCTTCGATTAACAGTCGAATGCTCTGCCAACTGAGCTACGGAGGAATGCCGCACTTTCCTGCGGACGTGTGTTCCAGCTTAGCAAACCTCCGGGCAGACGAACAAAACCATGACGAGTGCTTTAGCTCACAGCATTGAGGGCGCTTCGGCCACAGCGTGGAGGGTTTCCCCACCCGTTGCCGCAGGGTTGCCTTACAGTCAGGACAAACACAGTCCGCGGCAATCTTCGCCGCCGTCCTGCGCGATAGACTCAAAGCGATCCCCATCCCAGAACCGCACCGTCGAAACCGGAAGTCTCATCGTGACCATAGCGGCAATCGCCCTCGCCGTCCTCGCGGCCGTGGCACTGGCCTATGGCGCCTTGTATCAGCATGAAGCCGTTGCCGGGCAGGATGACTCCCACAACGGACTGAGCTGGGCACATTTCACCGACCTGCTGCGCAACCGCCGTTGGCTGCTCGGGCTGACCATCCTCGGCGTGGGAACGGCAGGCAATTTCATCGCCCTGGCTCTGGCCCCGGTGATGGTCGTCCAGCCGGTCGGGGCATTTTCGCTCATCGTCTCCGTACTGCTCGGCATCCGACACCGCGGTCTCAAGGTCAACAGACGACTCGTCCAGTCCGTGATCTGGTGCACCGCCGGGGTGACGGCCTTCGTCGCGCTCTCGGCCACGACCGCACAGTCGGAGGTCCACCTCGGCGCCGATGCGATGCCCCTGTTCTGGATCACCGCCGTCGCCGTCGCGATCGGCCTGGTGATCGTCCTGCTCTTCCGCCATGCCCCGCAGCTGGTTCTCATCATCGCGGCCGGCCTGCTCTTCGCCTGTGTGGCGACGAACGCGCACCTGGTCAGTGTCCAGTTCCTCCAGGCCGGACTCGACCAGGTCACCTGGATCAATGTCGCAGCGTTGGTGGCGGCCGTGGCCCTGGGGTCCCTGTTCGTCCAGAACGCCTATGCGGCAGGCCCCCCGGAGATGGTCATCGCCGGGCTGACGGTCATCGACCCGATCGGTGCCGTCGTCCTGGGCACCGTCGTCCTGGGAGAGGCGGCCCACGCCCCCGTCTGGCTGATCCTGATCATCACGCTCACCGGATTGGTCGCCTGCGCAGCCGTCGTTGTATTGTCGCGGTATCATCCCGATGTCAGAGACCGAGAAGCTCAGCGCAGGAACGCCCGCCGTTCCGACACCATGACCGACACCGAGGAGAGTTGAATCCTGTCTGCGCACCGTCCCACTCCGATACGCCGAATCCTGATTCCGGCAGAGACGTACGCCCCCGAAGTCAACGGTGCCGCGAAGTTCGCCGAACGACTCGCCGAAGGCCTCGCCGCCCGCGGCAACGATGTCCACGTCGCCTGCCCTTCGGCGACAGGCAAACCCTCGGTCAGCGTCGAGAACGGGGTCACCGTTCACCGACTCACCGCTCACCGCTGGCCGCTGCACCCAACGTGGATGATCTGCATGCCGTGGGAAACGAAGCCCGAGCTCTCGCGACTCCTCGACAGCATCCGTCCCGATGTCGTGCATACACAGGCTCACTTCGTCATCGGCCGCTTTGCATTCTCCGAATCGATCAGGCGGGCTATCCCCGTCGTGGCCACGAACCATTTCATGCCCGACAATGTCCGTCCCTACCTCAGAGCCCCGAAGCCCGTCCTCGACGGCGGCACCGCCATCGCCTGGTGGGATCTGCGGCGGAAGTTCCAGTCCGCTGACTTCATCACGGTGCCCACACAGCTGGCGGCCGATCTGCTCACCGAGAACGGCTTCTCCTCTCCCATCCGAGCGGTCTCATGCGGGATCGACCTGGAACGCTTCGCTCATCTGCGCGAACTCGACTGCGCCCAGTCACGGGCCGTCCCCCCTCGCGTCCTCTTCGTCGGACGCCTCTCCTCGGAGAAGCATGCCGCAGACATCGTCGAGGCCGTCGCGAAGACCGATCCGGAGCTGGGCCTCGAAGCCGATATCGTCGGCGGCGGCGACCAGGAGGAACCGCTGAAGCACCTGGCGGAGGAACTCGGCATCGCCGACCGAGTGCATGTGCTCGGAAAGATCAGCGACAAGGCGCTCATGGACGCCTACCAGCGCTGCACCTTCTTCTGCATGCCCTCGACCGCTGAGCTGCAGTCCATCGCCACGCTGGAGGCGCTGGCCTCGCGCAAACCCGTGGTCCTTGCCGATGCGGTGGCCCTGCCGCACCTCGTCCGCGACGGAGTCAACGGGTATCTGTTCCCACCGCGTGACACTGATGCCCTGGCCGATCGCTTCACCCGCATCTGCCGGATGCCCGATGCCGAACTCGATGACATGTCGAAAGCGTCGCTCGACGTCGTGGCCAAACACGATATCGAATACACGCTCGACACCTTCGAATCCATCTACGACGGAGTCATCCGAGACGCCGCCGACTCGTCCGCGGCCTGACGAGCAGGCGGCCTGACGTACGCGGGCTGACGTGCGCGGGCTCAAGCACCCACAGGTGGGACGAAGATCGTCGGTGCGGTCGGCATCCCAGTGAAGTCGACCCCGCCGATCATGTCATCGACGGTCCTCCACCTTGATCCGATTCCGTCGAGCCCCAGTGACTGCTGCATCCAGGCGAAGACGTCCTCGACGCTCCACCCGAGGCTGCGCAGCTGCTGATAGGTCACCGCGCCGTCACGTTTGGCCAGCCGCTGGCCGCTGTCGTTGAGCACCAGGGGCACATGGACCCAGCCCGGTGCGGGCAGACCCAACAGCTGTGCGAGATATGCCTGCCGCGGTGCAGAGGAGGCCAGATCGTCCCCGCGCAGGATCTCGTCGATTCCGCTCGCTGCGTCATCGACGACGACGGTGAGGTTGTAGGCGTAGACGCCGTCGCCTCGCCGCAGCACGAGATCGTCGACAAGGGCCTCCACTCGGCCCAGCAACACATCGGCGATGCTGTGCTCTCGGTTGTCCGTGCGCAGACGCAGCGCCGGCTGCCGGTTATTCACTTCGAGTCTCCGCCGGGCCGATTCCCGCTCTCCCTCGCTGAGACTGCGACAGGTCCCGGGATAGGCCCCGGGTGGTGCGTGGGGTGCGCTCGGGGCCTGAGCGATGTCCTTGCGTGAGCAATAGCATTCGTAGACGAGACCGTCGGCTGCCAGCCTCGCAATCGCGTCCGAATACTCCGCGGTACGTTCGGACTGGACAAGGGGACGCTGTTCGGGAACGACTCCGAGGTCGGCGAAGACCTCGAGCTGCGATTGGGCCGCGCCGGTCTTCACCCGATCGAGGTCTTCGACCCGCCACAGGAACCGGCGACCCGTCTGCCGGGCCCGCACATAGCTGAGCAGTCCGGTGCGGATATTGCCGATGTGGAGGTCACCGCTCGGGCTCGGAGCGAAACGCCCCGCTCCCCCGACTGAGTGGGTCCCGGTCACTGCTGGGCTACGAGGTCGCCGTAGTGCGGGAACCGTTCGAGGTAGTCCTGCACATAGGAGCAGGTGGGCACGATGGACGTCCCGTCCGCGCGGAGGAGGTCGAGCACCAGGGTGACGAGGGTGCGGGCGAATCCGCGACGGGAGAAGCCTTCGGAGATGATCGTGTGTTGCAGCTCCAAGGTGTGGTCATCGATGACCTGGTAGGCGAGGAAACCGATGAACTCCCCCGAGGTCTCTTCGGAGAAGAGTTCGAACCGTTCGCGATCGACGTTCTTCACGACTCGGACCGGTGTGGGGCTGAGGTGGGGCTGTGGCATTGGTGCACTCCTTCATAGCCGACTCCTCTAAGAACGATACAGGGTCGAGCAGGGTCTGTTCGCGACTCCGGCCACTGCCGGGACCGCGCCCGTCACCTTCAGGCTCCGGCCGACTGAGTGAGCTCTTCGCCTTCTCGTCGCAGCTCGACCTTGCGGATCTTGCCCGACACCGTCATCGGGAACGACTCACGAACCTCGACATAGCGTGGGATCTTGAAGTGGGCGAGCTTGCCGGAGCAGAACTCACGGACCTCGCCTGCGGTGAGCGAGTCGAAGCCGTCTTTGAGGATCACCCACGCCATGAGCTCTTCGCCGTATTTCTCGTCGGAGATGCCTACGATCTGGACGTCGCGGATCGCTGGATGGTGGTAGAGGAACTCCTCGACCTCGCGCGGATAGATGTTCTCGCCTCCGCGGATGACCATGTCCTTGATCCGTCCGGAGATGTCGACGTAGCCGTCGTCGTCCATGATGGCCAGGTCGCCGGTGTGGATCCACCGGGCAGCGTCGATCGTCTCGGCCGTCTTGTCCGGCTGATTCCAGTAGCCGAGCATGACCGCGTAGCCGCGAGTGCAGAATTCGCCTTTCTGGCCGCGCGGAACGGTCTGCCCGGTGACGGGGTCGACGATCTTGATCTCCAGGTGCGGCATGACGCGACCGACGGTCTCGGTGCGCTTCTGCAGGGAGTCGTCGACGCGGGTCATCATCGACACCGGCGAGGTCTCGGTCATGCCGTAGCAGATGGCGACTTCGGACATGTTCATATCGTCGATGACTCGGCGCATCGTGTTCACTGGGCAGGGCGATCCTGCCATGACTCCGGTGCGCAGTGTGGAGAAGTCGAATTCTGCGAACTTCGGATGCTCGAGCTCGGCAATGAACATCGTCGGCACACCGTAGAGCGATGTGGCTTTCTCCTCGGTGACCGCCGCCATCGTCGCTGCCGGGTCGAAGGCCGGTGACGGCAACACGACCGCCGAGCCGTGGCTGAGTGCGGCGAGGTTGCCGATGACCATACCGAAGCAGTGGTAGTACGGCACAGGAACGACCACGGTGTCAGCGGGGGTGTAGGAGAGCATCTCGCCGATGAAGAAGCCGTTGTTGAGGATGTTGTGGTGGCTGAGAGTCACACCCTTGGGGAATCCGGTCGTGCCGGAGGTGTATTGGATGTTGATCGGATCATCGGCCGAGAGATCGTCGATGACCTGCTGCAGCCGCACCGCGTACTTCGCTCCTTCGTCGTCGAGCATCTCGCGTCCCAGCTCGATGAGGTGAGCGAAGGACTCGCGCTCGCCCACTGTGACGCCGCCGATGAGGTCCTCCGAGACCGTGTCGAGGAAGATGAGGTCGAGGCTGGGAACCTTGGCGGCTACCTCGGTGGCGATGGCGTGGAAGTCCGAGTGCGGGGGTGCGACGATCTGCGAGATCATCAGGCTCATTCCGGACTGTTCGACGACGAACTCGAGTTCGTGGCTGCGGTAGGCGGGGTTGACGTTGACGAGGATCGCTCCGATCTTCGCCGTGGCATACTGCACGAGCGCCCATTCGCCGACGTTCTGCGCCCAGATGCCGACCCGGTCGCCCTTCTTCACTCCACGTTCGAGAAGGCCGATGGCCAGTGCGTCGGTGTCACGATCGAAGTCGGAGTACGTCCACCTCCGATTCGAATGCCGGTCGACCAATGCCAGCGCTTCGGGATTCCTCGCGGCGGTGCGTTTGATGTGCTCGGCGATGGTGATCCCGAGCAGCGGTTCCGTCGATGTTCCCGACGAGTAGGACAATTCGGACACTGCGGTGTGCTCCCTTGCATGCCAATTTTCACTGTGACTGATTGCACACTATTCCGTCACGGTCCCGCATGCAAAAGCTGGCGAGGAATTCGGCGCCCTCACCTGCGGCTTCGGGGTCGACCTGTCCGACGGGAGCCGAGTGGACGACGGCGCCGCTCTCCACCAGGACCAGCGACTCGGCCAGAGCGGTGACGTCATCGACGTCGTGGGTGACCAGCAGTGCGCTGCGCCCGCTCAGCAGCCGGGACAGCACCCGACGGGTCTCGACAGCGACATCCACGTCGAGTGCGGCCAGCGGTTCGTCGAGCAGCAGCAGCTTCGGTTCGACGACGAGCGCACGGGCAAGCGCGATGCGGGCGGCCTGTCCCCCGGAGACGGCGTCGGGTCTGCGGTGCGCGCACTGCCCCACGCCGAGGCGGTCGAGCATCGCCTGCGCCTGTTCACGTGCGACGCGGCGAGTCGCGCCGTGAGCCCGCAGACCGAATCCGACGTTGTCGATGACGCTCAGGTGGGGGAACAGGAGGGGGCTCTGTGCGAGATGGACGATTCCGCGGTCGTGGACCGGCGGCCACAGTCCGGCAGCGATGTCGAAGACCGTGTCGTCCCCGAGACGCAGCCGTCCCGAATCAGGCACCAGGGCGCCGGTGAGCACTTGGAACAGGGTGGATTTTCCGGCCCCGTTGCGGCCGATGATCGCAGTGGTCCCCGGCAGTGCGGAAGTCAGATCCAGATCGATTCCGCGGGCAGTCAGCTGGACTTCGGCGCTGATGCTCTGTGCAGGTCTCGCAGGTTCCACGGTTCGCGACTCCGGTTCGGTCGCTCCCCCGCGTTTCGGCGCGTCGTCGACGACGGCTGGGACCGCCTCGGCGGGGTTGGGGGTCGGGATGGGGTGCGGGGATCTCAGCCGGGGAGCGTGCGGGGACCGGTAGGCGACGATGATGATGAGCACGGCGATGACGATGAGCAGGAGCGAGAGGCCGATGGCTGCCTGCGGGTCGGATTCGCGCACGAGGTAGATCTGCAGGGGCATCGTCCGGGTGACGCCGGACAGCGATCCGGCGAAGGTCAGCGTGGCCCCGAACTCGCCGAGTGAGCGGGCGAAGCACAGCACGGCACCCGTGACGATTCCGTGTCGGAGCAGCGGCAGAGTGACCGTGAAGAACACACGATTGGGTTTCGCACCGAGCTCGGCCGCGGTGAGTTCATAGCGGCGTCCGAGGCCCGCGGTGGCGGTCTCGACGGACATGACCATGAACGGCAGGGACACGAAGACCTGCGCCATGATCACCGCCGAGGTGGTGTAGGCGAGACTGAGGCCCGCCGCTTCGAGCCCCCCGCCGAGGATGGCCGACCGACCCCAGGTGTAGAGCAGCGCGAGACCGCTGACCACCGGCGGCAGCACGAGAGGCAGCAGGATGAGGGTGCGCACGATGCGCTGGCCGGGGAACCGCCGAGTGGCGAGCAGGTACCCGAGGGGGAAGCCGATGAGGACGCTGATGAGGGCCGAGGTCACCGAGGTCAGCAGGGACAGCCTCATCGCCAGGCGGGATTCCTCGGCCGTGATCACGGCGAGCAGACTCTGGGCATCGACCCGAGTGAGCATGCCGATGATCGGCAGGAGCAGGAAGACGATTCCGATGACGGCGGGCACCCACAGCCAGCCGGGGACGAGAGATTCCGATCTGGGCCGCCGCGGGGGTCGGACCGGGGACGTCTCGCGACGCATCGGAGCAGGCGCAGGCATGGTCAGCCCGCAGCGAATCCGGCGTCGCGCAGCAGCTTCTGGGCCCTGTCGGAACCGAGGAACTTCACGAAGTCATCGGCTTGGTCCTGGTTCTCGCTGGCTCTGACAGTGGCGGCCGGGTACTTGTTGATGACCTTGTCGGCGCCGTCGAGATCGACCTGTTCGACCTTGCCGCCTCCACGGGCGATATCGGTGACGTAGACGATTCCGGCGTCGGCCTGGCCGGCGCTGACCTTGCCGAGCACATCGGTGACCGAGTTCTCTTCGCTGACCGGATCGAGTGCGACGTCGTTGAGGTCGGCCCACTTCTGAGTTGCGGCCCCGCAGGGCACTTGAGGCGCGCAGACGACGAGGTCATTGCCGGAAAAGTCCTGAGAGCTCGTGATCGCCTGCGGATTTCCCTCGGCCACGGCCAGGGTGAGCGTGTTCGAAGCGAACATCTCGGGCTCGCCGGCAAGCAGATCGTCGGAGGCGAGCGTGTCCATCGTCTTCTCATCGGCGGTGGCGATGACGTCGGCGGGGGCGCCTTCGGAGATCTGCGAGACGAGGTCGGAGGAACCGGCGAAAGAGAACTTCACGTCTGGTGCATTCGGATCGGCGGCGGTGTACTCATCGGCGATGTCGTCGAAGACTTCGGTGAGCGAAGCGGCGGCGAAGACGGTGATCTCCTCCGGTTCGTCCGCCTCGGCGTGCGGATCCGATCCCGATGAACAGGCGGTCAGGGTCAGGGCTGCGACGGTGCAGAGCCCCAGCAGGGTTTTCTTCATACCCCCATTGAACCCGCAACTGCGACTCCGTGTCGACTTCAGCTCCGATTATGAGACTCTACGGTCGCGTGTGGCCACGCAAGGCCGGTCCTCATGAACTCGGAACGGTGTCGATCGAGACCATCGTCGCCTTCACCGAGGCGGTCGCAAGTCTGCCCGGCTCGAGCCCGAGTTCGCGACAGGCTTCGGCCGACATCAGCGACACCACGCGGAAGGGACCGCACTGCATGCTGACCTGGGCCATCACTCCGTCGATGCTGACGTCCGTGACGAGACCGGCGAAGCGGTTGCGTGAGGAGCTGACGACTCCGCTGGGGTCCGGCAGAGCCTCGGAGGACGATTGAGCGAGAGCGGCGAGCTCACTGCCGTCGACGACCGCCCGATTCGAGGCGTCCTTGTGCTGGGACAGTCGACCGTCGGCGACCCACCGGCGCACGGTGTCATCGCTGACGCCGAGGAACCGTGCCGCTTCGCTGATCCGCAGTCGGGTCATTCGAGGGCTCCTACCCATTCGTCACTGCCATCGCTGAAGTGCTGATGCTTCCAGATCGCCACCCGAGCCTTGACCTCGTCGATGAGTTCGCAGCAGGCGAGGAAGGAGTCCTTCCGATGGGCTGAGGCGACGACTGCGGCCAGTGCCACATCGCCGATCTCGAGGTCGCCGACGCGGTGGACGACGGAGAGCCTGACCGCAGGGTGCCGGGCGGCGATGTCCGCAGCCACCTCGGCGATCTGAGTGGAGGCCAGGGGGTGGGATTCGTAGTGCAGACGAGCGACTCCCCGACCCTCGTCGTGGTCGCGGATGACTCCGGAGAAGCTGACGACGGCACCGCAGGTCTCCGTGAGGACCTGGGGTTCGAGTTCCTGGGTCGAAATCGGGGACTCGACGACTCCCGTGGTCACGACTGTGCCGGTGCTCATGACTCTCGCGTCCAATCGCCGCTCTTTCCGCCGGTCTTCTCGACGACCTTGATGTCGCTGATGACTGCCTGGCTGTCGACGGCTTTGATCATGTCGAAGATCGTCAGCGCGGCCGTGGTCACAGCGGTCAGGGCCTCCATCTCGACGCCGGTCTTCGACACGGTCTTCACCGCGGCGGTGATGGCCACCGCGTCCTCGCGGAGTTCGAACTCCACGTCGATTCCCGTCAGCGGCAGCGGATGGCACAGCGGGATGAGGTCGCTGGTGCGCTTGGCGCCCATGACGGCGGCGATGCGGGCCACGGGCAGAGCATCGCCCTTGGGAAGCCCCGCCTCGGCGATGAGGTCGATGACCTCGGCACGAGTGGTGATGAGGCCGGAGGCAACGGCTCGGCGCTTCGTGACGTCCTTGTCGCCGACATCGACCATCTGGGCGGTTCCTGATGCGTCGACGTGGCTGAGTTTCATGCGATCTTCCACGTCAACAGCCTATCTCCCACAGCTGAGAACGGATCGTCTGCTCCCGCGTCCTCGGGTGAGACGAAGACGAGGTGCGTGGCTTCGGCATAGCTGTGGAGCAGGTGGGACCGGGAGTCGCCGACGAATTCGAGACCGGCCTCCGTGAGTCTGGCACGCCGGACTTGGAGTTTTCCTGCCGGAGGGGCTTCGTCGAATCCGTGGGCCAGTCGGTGGTGGGCGGCTTCGCGGGGAGCTTCATGACCGGCCAAACCGAGCAGGGCGGGCCGGATGAAGAGTTCGAAGCTGATGAGTGTGCTCACCGGGTTGCCCGGCAGCGCCACCCACGCATGGTCGGCCAGGCGTCCGCAGCCCTGCGGTCCCCCGGGCTGCATGGCGATGGGTTCGAACGTCATCGAGGAGTCCGCGTCGAGTCCGGCGGCGAGTTTGACGACTTCGTGTGCGCCCTTCGAGATTCCGCCCGTGGAGATGACGAGCCCCGCGTCGCTGCTGCTTACTCGGTCGAGCAGCTGTTGCGGGTCGTCTGGGACGAACGCAACATCGACGTCGACGCCGAGGCGGCGCAGCCCGGCCGAGAGCGTCACGGAGTTCGCGTCGTTGATCCCGGCGGCCGCCTCGGCGGCGATCTCATCACCCGTGCTCACGACGAGCACGCGCGGGAGACCGAGCACCGGCAGTTCGTTCACCCCGCATGCGGCGGCCACGCCGAGGTGGGCGGGCGTCAGCATGGTTCCGGCGCTCAGCACGGCCTGACCGGTGCGGACGTCGGAGCCGCGGCGACGGACGAATGTTCCCGGCGCAGGTTCGACACCAGGATCGATGGTGACGGTTTCGGCACCGAAGCTTCCCGGTGCGGTGTCCTCGATCTTCACGACCATATCCGTGCCCTCAGGCAGCGGTGCCCCGGTCATGATCTCCACTGCTGTGCCCGGTTGCACGACCTCTCCACGTGCTCCCGCGGCCACACGGCCGCGCACGGGAATCGACTGCCCGCGCATCTCCTCCACGGTGGCGGCGGCCAGGGCGTAGCCGTCCATGCTCGAGTTGTCGAAGCCGGGGACATCGATCGGCGATTCCACATCGGCGGTCAGCCGCCTCGGCGTCTCCAGCAGAGAACTCAGCGGCAGGCTCACCGGACCGGTCAGGGGCGCGATCATCTCGGATATCCGCTCACGGTGCATCTTCGCAGTAGTCATGGGACGATGATATCGACACGCTTTTCAAGGAGGATGACGCAATGGAGAAGATCGGCCTGCCCATGCCGGTGCTCAGAACTCCGACGGTCGACCCGGGCGAGGAGTTCACCGGCCACACCGAGGACGCACTGCTCGACACCTTCGATCGCCGCGCTCGCGACCTCCGCATCTCCCTCACGGACTTCTGCAACCTGCGCTGCACCTACTGCATGCCGGAGGAAGGCGTCGAGTTCATGTCCCGCGATTCCGCGATGACCGGCGACGAGATCGTCCGCTTCGTCCGCATCGCGGTAGAGAAGTTCGGCGTCGACCAGGTCCGGTTCACCGGCGGCGAACCCCTGACACGCAAGGACATCAACGAGATCATCGCCGGCGTCGCGGCCTTGAAGCCGCGACCGAACATCGCGTTGACGACGAACGCGATCGGTCTGGACAAACGTGCCGCACGGCTGAAGGACGCGGGACTCGACCGCATCAACGTCTCGCTCGACACGATCGATCCGGAGACCTTCGAGTCCATGACCCGACGTCCGTTCCTCAAACGGGTGCTCGAGGGCATCGACGGGGCGAAGGCCGCCGGCCTCAGCCCTGTGAAGATCAACGCCGTGATGCTGCCGGGAGTCAACGATTCACAGGCGCCTGACCTGCTGCAGTGGTGTCTCGAACAGGATCTGAGTCTGCGGTTCATCGAGCAGATGCCCCTGGATGCCGGACATTCCTGGGATCGGACGTCGATGATCACCGCCGCTGACATCTTCGCCCTCCTCGAGCCCCGATTCGTCCTCACCCCGGATTCGGCGCCTCGCGGCGGTGCTCCGGCCGAGAAGTTCCTCGTCGCCGATCGACGTCGGCCCGATACGATCCTCGGCACCGTCGGAATCATCGCGTCTGTCACGCGTCCCTTCTGCGCGGACTGCACTCGCACCCGTCTGACCGCGGAGGGTCGTGTGCGCACCTGCCTGTTCTCTCGCACCGAGGTCGATCTGCTCACCGCGATGCGTGAGGGGGCCTCAGAGGATTCGATTGCGAATCTGTGGAAGGGTGCGCATTGGAAGAAGCTCGCCGGTCATGGGATGGACACGGAATCGTTCGAGCAGCCCCAGCGTCCCATGAGCGCCATCGGAGGATAAGTGCCCACCATCACCGTTCGGTTCTTCGCCGCAGCCCGCGAGGCCTTCGGCGCCCGCGAATCACAGATGAATGCCGGGTCCGTCGATGAGCTCGTCACGACCCTCGCCGAGGCGGCCGGTACCCAAGCCGCGACCGTGCTGTCGCGTTCGAGCTTCCTCGTCAATTCCGTGGCCGCGACCGATAAGTCGGTGCCTTTGGCCGATGGTGACACCGTCGATGTCCTCCCGCCGTTCGCCGGCGGGTGAGGTTCTGAGCGGCGAGATCGGTGGACGCCTCGTCAGCGCTGCTGAGGAGGCAGCTGGGACAGAAAGGCGAGGTATCCGCCGTTGACCGAGGTCACCGCGGTGCCCTGTGAGCGCAGCTGTGCTGCGGTCTTCGTCGAGCGCACCCCCGACCGGCAGTACAGTGCGATCCCTGACTGCTGCATGGGATCCGACCCGACGGGCAGCCTGCCGGGGTCGGCGAGGAGTTCGTCCATCGGAATGTGAATGGCGCCGGGGACCATCCCCGAGGCGACCTCGTCGTCCTCGCGGATGTCGACGAGGATGGAGGTCGCGTCGAGCTCCGACCAGGTGACGGTGGCCGGCCCCAGAGGACTCTCTCCGGTGTTCGTGCCGGCTGCGCCCTCGGTGCCGTCGTCGGTGCCGAGCAAGTCGAACGTGTGCTGGGCGTAATCGCTGCGATGCATCTCGAGGTCGGTGACCGGAGTTCGACCGGGGATCGGCTGCACAGGGACGGTCTCCCAGCCGGTATCGAGGCTGCTGTGGATCGCCACGCTGTTGTACAGCGGTGTGCCGATTCCGGTGAGCACCTTGATGGCTTCCATCGCCATGGCGGATCCGATGCTTCCGCACAGGGGCCCGAGGACTCCGGCGACCGAGCAGTCGGGCACGCTGCCGGGGGCGGGGACCTCGGGATAGAGGTCGCGCAGGGTGGCGCCGTGTTCGACGTCGAAGACGGCGACCTGACCGTCGAAGCCGAGGATCGTCCCCCACACGAGTGGGACCCTGAGAATCTCACAGGCATCGTTGGCAAGGTAGCGGGTGGCGAAGTTGTCGCTGCCGTCGACGACGATGTCGACGCCGTCGAAGAGGTCGAGAGCGTTGTCCACAGTGAGCAGCTGGGCAATCGTGCGGACCTCGATCGACGAGTTGATCCCGTTCATCCGCTGCCGGGCGGAATCGATCTTACGAGAGCCGACGGCCGCCTCGGTGTGGATGACCTGTCGGTGCAGATTGCTCAGCTCGACGATATCGGGATCGACCACGGTGATCGTGCCGATGCCGACGGCCGCGAGGTAGCTGAGGATCGGAGCGCCGAGTCCCCCGGCGCCGATGACGAGGACGTGCGAGTTGAGCAGCGCCGCCTGCGCGCTCTCACCGAACCTGGACAGTCTAAGCTGCCGAGCATACCGGGCCCGGTCGGCGGGTGCGAGGCGTGACGTGGACATGCTTCCATCCTAATGCGGCGATCTTTGGTGTGCCCGAGCCGCTCCGGCCGCGGCTGCGTCCTGGCTTCGGCGGCAAGTGTGCTCTGAACTCGGCAATGTCTGTGCTCTGACTTTGGCGTCAGCACTCAAGGTATTCGATGACCGTGCCCGCGCTCAGCTCCCCTGAGCTGCGTGGGGAATCTGAGTCGCGCTCTGAACCAGTGCCGCGTGGGATTCTGATGATCACATCGGCGGAGGCGAAGTTCGGCAGTCTGGCCCGATCAGCTGCACGGATCTCCCCCGATTCCGTGAAGGTGCCGGGACGGAAGGTGACGGCCCTGCCGTGTTGTCGCAGGCTGGGGCCGGCGAGGATGCCCTTTCGCCATCTCTGCCGCAGACTCTTACCCGTCAGCAGCGAGCCGACGAACAGGTGGAAGGCAACAAAAGCGCCCTGTGGAGTGCCGGGCAGATGGATCAGCGGCAGAGTCCCGAAGCGTCCGAATCCCTGAGGGGAACCGGGGCGCATATCAAGTCGACCGAACGTCGAATGGTCGGACTCCAGTGCCTGGCGGACTACCTCGAAGGCGCCCGCGCTGATTCCGCCGGTCGTCACGACGAGGTCGGCCTCAGCCTGCATCGAAGTGAGCACGCTGATCAGCTCCTCAGCGTCGTCTCTGCTCGTGGCTTCGATGGGTACGGCGCCCAGGCCGCCGACTGCGGCGGCGAGCATCGGCAGGTTCGAGTTGAAGATCGAGGCGGCGGCCGCCTCGGTGGGGGTGCCATCTGTCGGGTCAGTGACCTGGATTTCGTCTCCAGTGACGATCAGACCGATGCGGGGTGTACGGATCGTTTCGACTTCGGTGATGCCGAGCATCGCCAGGACCCCGAGCCCGGCGGCGGTGATCCGCTCCCCCGCAGTGAGGACGGGGTCACCGCGTTTCATGTCCTCACCGATTGCGCGGATGTTCCATCCGGGTGGCACGGAACTCGGGAGAGAGTCGATCCGAATGGTTTCGGGGGCGGGCCCGGTCTGCAAAGCGTCGGTGAGTTCGACGGGGACGACCGCCTCGGCGTCGGTGGGCACGGGAGCCCCGGTCATCACCCGCACCGCACATCCCGGCTGCAGAGCGACGGCTCGGTGGCCGGCGGGGATGTCGCCGATGACACGGATGGGATCGCCGATGCGGGCGGCGTTCAGAGCTGCCCCGTCGAGGGCGAATCCGTCCATCGCCGAGGCGGCGAAGTCCGGCACCGATCGCGGAGCGATGATGTCCGCCCCCGTGATGCGTCCGACCGCGTTGCGTATCGGCGTCGTCTCTGTACGCAGATCCGGTGCCAGCCCGGCGACGAGCTCGGAGTAGTCCTCTGGGTCCAATGATGTCCTTCCCTCGAGTCGATCCTACTGGCGAATCGAGGCTGACCCCGATGATTCGGTGCAGGCCGGATGATTCGATGCAGGCCAAGCCCGGTTCGTTCGGTGCAGCTCGCGCCGTGTTCGTCTACAGTGTGGATCGTGGACACTGACCGAGCAGTAACCATCGAATCCTCCCAGCTGAAATTGGTCAGCTGGGAGGCTGCCGCGGCTGCTCTGCTGGCGGTCTCGGCTGTTGTGCTCTTCGGTGTGGGAACGACGTTTCCGCAGGTCCGCGCCTTCGGATACGTTCCGATGCTTGCTGCTTTGGTCACCGCGTGGAGTGTCAATCGGCGCTTCGCCAGAGACCTCAGCATCATCGCCGCCTGTCTCGCACTCATCTCGGCGATCTCGGTCGAGGCCGATATCTCCTGGAAGAACATCGCCCGCATGGGTGTGGTGCTCTCCGCCGTCGTCATCGGCCCGTGGCTGGTGACCCGGTACGTCTTCCATGACCGGACGATCCAATTCCCGCTGCGGCGCGGCCAGCCCTGGTCGCGGCTGGAGTGGGCATGGCTGGTCTTCGTCGTCGTGGTCGCGTGGACGGTGCTGCCACAGTACTTCATGCGCACCGGGGTCTACCTCAACTGGCCGCCGCTGACGAACTGGTCGGAGATCGTCCGACTGTTCTTCGGGGTCAATGCCGTGGGCATCTGGGATGAGCTGTTCTTCATCTGCACGGTCTTCGCCCTGCTGCGCACACACTTCTCGTTCTGGACGGCGAACGTCTTCACCACGATCATCTTCGTCTCGTTCCTCTGGGAGCTCGGCTACCGGTCGATCGGGCCGCTGCTGACGATCCCCTTCGCACTCGTGCAGGCCTTCATCTTCACCCGCACGAAGTCACTGCCCTATACGGTCACGG
>NZ_JBQDYQ010000064.1:0-16030 GCF_052105255.1 Brevibacterium sp. | reverse complement strand
AAGAGGCCCCGGCCGCGCGCCTTCGCAGACGGCGACCGGGGTCCGAACGGTCTTTCCGGTTCCAGCTCTCGTCCTCGCGTCCGACGTCAGTTCCCGTCCTCGGCGATGAGGCGGCGGACGTCGTCCTGGGTGCGAACCTCACCCTTCTGGGCGGCGTCGACGACCTTCTCGTGCTGCTCCTCGGTGACGACCGGAACCTCTTCACCGTTGCAATCGACGATCTTGCCGTCCTTGACGGTGTCGCCCTCCGTGAGGATCGCCTCGTTGTCGATGAGGCGCTGCAGCTCTTCCTTGCGGATGACTCGCCCCGTGCCGGCCACGAAGACCGACCGGCCCGAACGATCCTTCGACTTCACGCCGATGTGGTTGAAGACGAGGTTGAGCAGCACTGCCATGAGGGTGGCCGAGGAGATTCCCGAGTGGAGGATGATGCCGACCCAATTCGGGAAGGCGTTGTAGAAGTCGGGCTCGACGACCGGGATGATGCCGAAGGCCAGCGAGACCGCCACGATGATCATATTGAGGTTGCCCTCGTAGTCGACCTTCGACAGCGTGCGGATGCCCGACGCGGCGACCGTGCCGAACAGGACGATTCCCGCGCCGCCGAGTACCGGAGTCGGAACGGCGGCAACGACTCCGCCCATCACGGGCAGCAGGCCGAGAACCACGAGGATCGCGCCACCGGCTGTGACGACGAAGCGTGACTTCACGCCCGTGATGGCGACCAGTCCGACGTTCTGTGCGAATGCTGACTGAGTGAAGGAGTTGAAGACCGGTGACACTGCCGATGACAGCATGTCAGCGCGCAGACCCGAAGCGATGCGCTTGGAATCGACCTTCGTATCGACGATCTCTCCGACGGCGATGATGTCCGCAGTCGTCTCGGCGAAGGTGACGATGATGACGATGAACATCGAAATGATCGCTGCGGCAGAGAACGTGGGCATACCGAAGGCGAACGGCTCAGGGAACGCGAAGATGCCGCGATCGAGCACATGGGAGAAATCTGCCCAGCCGAAGATGAGGCAGCCGATGGTGCCGACGACGATGGCCAGCAGAATCGACAGACGGGAGATCACGGCGACGGGAATTCGGCTGAGGATGAGCACGATGGCCAGCGTGGCCACGGCGATGAGGATGTTGCGCATGCTGCCGTAGTCAGCGGCCTCGGCGTCCCCGCCCATGGCCCAACCCGCAGCGACCGGCATGAGTGACAGACCGATCGTGGTGATGACGGTGCCAGTGACGACCGGCGGGAAGAACTTCACGATGAGCGCAAATGCCGGGGCGACGATCAGACCGATCACCGAGGCGACCAGCACCGACCCGAACACCGCGGGCAGGCCATCGCCACCGGCCAGAATCGATGTCATCGTCGCCACGCCGGCGAACGACACACCCTGGACCAGCGGCAGCTGCGAGCCGAAGAACGGCACACCGACCGATTGCAGGATCGTCGCCAGTCCGCCCATGAACAGACAGGAGGCGATGAGGAGGCTGATGCCGTTGCCGTCGAGGCCGGCGGCATTGCCGATGATGAGGGGGACCGCGATGATTCCGCCGTACATGGTGAGTACGTGCTGCAGCCCGTAGGCGAAGGAGCTGCCGACGGAGAGCCGTTCGTCCTCCGGGCGGGCCTGCTTGCCTTTGACCGCGGTCTTGCGGCCGCCGCTGGGTGATTGTTGGGATACCGACATCTATCTCTCCATTGAGTACGTCCTCGGGGCGAAGACCTCACTGTGACTGACCGACCTCAGTGGCCGGTTTGGCGTGCGAGCAGGCATCGATTCGACCGAGGGGTCGGTTGCATAATCCCGTTATGCGAAAGGAAAATTCCTTATCGCAAAACCCTAAGGGAATACCATTTTCGCCTCAAGCCATTTTAGTGACCCGCGGCACATGCTAGAGTTCACGGCAGTCGTATACTCATCCCCCGACGATCTACTGAACGTTCGCTCAGTTCGATGGTTTAGGATCATCCTACCGTCTCGCCAACCAGTGGGTACAGTCGAAGAATCCCGATGGGATACCGACCGGCGGAGCAACAGACGCCGGAAAACCTGAGCTGGTGGCGTCGGCCCCAGTTCTGTCGCCACTGACCAATAGTGCGCGTTCGACGCGCACGGTTCAAGAGTGAAAGGCGACACGATGACCGACAGCAATGGAACCGGCACACTGTCCGGCGAGAACCCTCCGACAGACCGACTGTGGCTCCGTGATCCGCTGGCCGTCCACCTCGGTGCCGGTGTCGATCCGAACCGGGCGGCGCGGGGAATCGTCGTCAATCGGGCCACCGGGGCCATCGTCGAACTCGTTCCCGCTGGGGGCGAACCCACGACATACGGGGCCGAACGAACCCCTGGGGTCGGCGGGACCGCTGGTGATGCGACCGACCTCGACATCATCGACGCCTCCGCGCACGTCATCACTCCCGGACTGATCAATACGCATCACCACTTCTATCAGACGCTGACCCGGGCGTGGGCGCCCGTCGCAGACCTGCCGCTGTTCGGGTGGCTGCAGAACCTCTACCCGGTGTGGGCCAGGCTGACCCCGCGCGCGCTCGAGCTCGCCACGACCGTGGCGATGGCCGAGCTCCTCGAATCCGGCTGCACGACAGCCGCCGACCACCACTACCTGTTCCCGACCGGCATGGACGAAGCCATCGACGTCCAGGTCGACGTCGTCCGGAGACTCGGCATGCGTGCCATGCTCACCCGCGGATCGATGTCCCTGGGCGAGGAGGACGGCGGACTGCCCCCGCAGCAGACCGTCCAGGATTCGGAAGTCATCCTCGACGATTCCCGCCGACTCGTCGAGACCTACCATCAGCGAGGGCCCGGCGCACAGATCCAGATCGGCTTCGCTCCCTGCTCGCCGTTCTCCGTGACCACCGAGCTCATGCGCGAGTCCGCCGCACTCGCTCATGAACTCGATGTCCGCCTGCACACCCACCTGGCCGAGACCATCGACGAAGAGGACTTCTGCCGCGAGACCTTCGGCCTGCGCACCGTCGACTACCTCGAATCCGTCGGCTGGCTGGGGGAGCGGACCTGGTTGGCGCACGGTGTGCACTTCGACGATTCGGAGATCGGCCGCCTCGGCGCGGCCGGCGTTTCAGTCGCACACTGTCCGACCTCGAACATGCGGCTGGCCTCGGGCATCGCCCGCGCCGTCGAACTCGAGGACGCCGGGGTCAACGTCGGACTCGGCGTCGACGGATCCGCATCGAACGACGCCTCGAACCTCATCCGTGAGGTCCGGCAGGCTCTCTACATCCAACGCCTGCGCTACGGCGCCGAGGCGGTCACCTGCGATCGCGTCCTCGACTGGGCGACGAAGGGGTCGGCTGCGGCTCTCGGCCGCGACGATCTCGGCACGATCGCCGTCGGCAAGCAGGCCGACCTCGCGATGTTCCGCCTCGACGGTCTCGCATTCTCCGGTTCGCATGACCCGATCCCCGCGCTCGTCCTCTGCGGCGCGGAGAAGGCCGACCGTGTGATGGTCGGCGGTCAGTGGAGGGTCGTCGACGGCCACGCGATCGGCGCAGACGGACATGCCCTCGACAAGGAGGCCCTCATCGCCGCGCATCAGGAGGAGGCGCGCCGCCTTGTCGCGGGGTGAGGTCCGCGGCGGCTGAGCGGGAGGCGGTGGACTCCTCGGCGGTCCCTCAGTCCTGAGGTCTGCGGAACACCTCGCGCAGGTGGTCGCCGGTGAGGAAGTCGCCGACGCCGATCATGACCAGGCTGAACACGATCTGCTCGGTGATCATCCAGACCGGGTAGAGGCCGGGGACCGCGGCCATGACGAGGGTGATGACGGGGAAGATCTGGGTGAACAGGCGCAGGCGCTGGTACCCCCAGTAGAAGCCCTTCGTTGCGCGCCAGAAGAAGTAGAAGAGAGTCACGGTCATGCCGAGGACGACGAGGGTGCGCATCCACACGGCGAACGGCACCGGTTCGCCGGCCCTGGCGATGAGCACTGCGTAGACCACGGCACCGAAGCCGAGCACGAGTTCGAACACGAGCAGCCAGGTGATCCACGCGAAGGCGCGTTTCGTCTTCGGGTGTTCGAGGCCGTCCGAGGGCACGACGATTCCGGCTTTCCTGCCGCCGGCGAGGCGGTCGATCTTCGTGAGCAGGTTCTCCATGGCCATGCCACCAGGCTAGCGGGATTGCCGGCTCCGGAACCGATTTTCCGGGCCTCAGGCGCCTGTGTGATGGAACATCATTCGAAAGTTGGGGATGGAGTTCAATCCTGTGGGTCAGGAAACCGCGCCCGCGCGCTGATGAAGTGGAAGCATGAAGAAGTTATTCAACGCAGCTTTCACGTACATGATCATCGGCGTCCTCTCAGGACTGTTCTACCGCGAGTTCACCAAGGCCAACGGCTTCCCGTCTGGTGAGTTCACACAGCTCGGCCTCGTCCACACTCACCTGCTCACGCTCGGTTTCATCGTCCTCCTCATCGTCCTTGCGCTCGACAAGGTGTTCGGACTCTCCGGCACGAAGCTCTTCTCGTGGTTCTTCTGGCTCTACAACTCAGGCGTGATCCTCACCGCGTCGATGATGGTCTGGCACGGTTCCCTCACCGTCCTCGGCGAGGAGCCGAATGCCATGATCGCCGGAATCGCCGGCCTCGGGCACATCGCCCTGTCCGTCAGCCTCGTCCTGTTCTTCCTCGCCCTGCGCAAGAAGGTCGTGGCCGGCAAGGCCGTCACCGGTGGTGCGGAGGCGACTTCGCTGGCGCGCTGACCGGCACACCTTCGCCGAGGCGCGGCTGGGGCCCGCACCCAACGACGTCACCGTCGTGGTGCGGGCCTTCTGCCGTCTGCTTCGGCTGCGCCGAGGATGTCACACGATGATCGGCTGCTGGAGTTCGACGATCCATCCCGCTTGGACGGAGGTGTCGGAGGCGGCGTTGTCCCCCGTTTCGAGATAGATCTCGCGGCACGGGCCGGTCAGGGAATATCCCTGACTGATGCACCACTCGGAAAGGTGCTGCCAGCTGGCGCCTATGCGGGTCATCGACCCCTCGTGGATGAGAGTCGCCGCCGTGCACGACTTCAGCTCTGTGACCTGCAGATCCGCAATCTCCTGGGTTGCTTCCGTGCGATACCCGCAGGTGACCTCGGTTCCGTGTCCGGCGTCCGAGTAGATGCCGACACCGGCCGAGTGTCGAACGCCCGCCTCAGCCAGACGGTCGGCAACGCTGCCGAACAGAGGTCCGATCTCGGAGGTATCGAACGGCGGTTCGCCGAGAACGACCGTCTGTCCGAGGACTCTCTCCGCAGGCAGTTCCTTGATGATGCAGTCTGGATGGCTCATGTCTGTCCCTTCGATGAGTGCCAGCCGAAATTCGACTTCGGCCAGCTTCGCGGCTGCTGCCGACTGTTCGGCTCGTAGTTGATGACGACGCAGATTGAGCATGCCGGTCAGCTCGGTCGTGCTGAGGTCGGCATCAAGAAGTTCGGCGATTTTCCGCAGCGGGATCCCTAGGGCGTTGAGCGCCATGATTCTGTTGAGCCGCGGCAGCTGCGCCACTGTGTAGCTGCGGTGTCCGGTGAACGGGTCGACCGAATCCGGTGTCAGCAGATCCATCGACTCATAGTGGCGGAGCATGCGCACCGACACTTGCCCCAGCTGCGCGAATTCACCGATCTTCATGTGCTCTCCTCGTCGTCATCGACAGTCCACCACCTGACATGGTGTCAGGTTCAAGGACAGCTCTCCGACTCATGGAATTCCGCCCGTTGGGTGACAATGGTGCCATGAGCAGTGATTCCCAGCGCCTCGTGCGCATCCTCGCAATCGAACACGAACGTGGCACCGGAACGCAGCGGTTCGGCGAATGGCTGGTCGAAGCCGGCGCCGAGGTGGTGGTGACCCGTCCGTACCTCGGTGACCTGATCCCGGCGTTGGGGTCGGCCGATCGTTCGGAGTCCGAGGGGACGGCTGCCGAGGCGACGGGTACCGACGACAACAGCCCGTTCGATGCGCTTATCGTCCTCGGCGGGTCCGCGGGGCCCCTCGATGACGCAGAGAATCCCTGGTTCCCCGAGGTCAGGGATCTGCTTCGTCGGTCGATCGACGGGGAGTTCCCCAGCCTCAACATCTGCCTCGGCGGGGAGATGCTCGCCCTCGCAGGCGATGCCGCGATCTCCCGGAGGGCGCACCCGCAGATCGGGGTCTACGAACTGAGTGCCACCTCGGCGGGGGAGTCCGACCCTGTGTTCGGCCCACTGGCCGGCGGAGGGTCAACCGGTGCTGGGTCAACTGAACGAGAGTCGCTGCCGTCCGTGCTCTTCCACCAGGAGGAGATGGCGCTGCCGACCGGAGCCGAACTCCTCATCACCGGCTCCGACGCCCCGGTCCAGGCCTTCCGCCTCGGCGAATTCGCGTGGGGCACCCAGTTCCACCCAGAGACCGATGCCGCGCAGATCGCGCGCTGGCTGGACGGCAACGACCTGGCCCTGCCGGCCGGCAAGACCGAGGACTCGATCATCGGCGAGGTCGAGGTGGACGATTCGGCTCTCGTGGACAATGGGAGGCGATTGGCTCGGTCGTTCGTCGCATTTCTCGAAGGCCGACGTGCGGCAGAGGTGTCCAGACCGGAGGCACCCTGCAACATGTGAGAAGCATGTGAACAAGGCGCTTTATCTGAGCGAAAGCTGAAAATCAGTCCGACGATTGTTACGTTGATCACGGGAGCCGGTCCCGGACCAACCCTCCGGACGAAACGCAACTTCGCGCCCGCAGATATGACTTCAATAACCGAACATCTCGCCCAGGCCGACCTTGCCGCCGCCGGGACTGACATTGCCGCCGCCGGCGTCGACGAGGCCATCGAATCCTTCCTCGGCCCCGCGGCACAGGCCTTCAGCAGCATCGTCTTCTTCGAGCTCCAGATCGGCTCGGTCGGCATCCCGCTCATCGTCGTCTGGCTCATGGCCGCCGCCGTTTTCCTCACCGTCTACCTCCGCTTCCAACCGATCACCGGACTCCGCTACTCCGCCGGCATCATCCGCGGTCGCTTCACCCGCAAGACCGACCCGGGCCAGGTCTCGAGCTTCCAAGCGCTCGCCACCGAGCTCTCGGGCACCGTCGGGTTGGGCAATATCGCAGGCGTAGCCGTAGCGATCACCATCGGCGGCCCCGGTGCCGCCCTGTGGATCATCATCTTCGGCTTCTTCGCCATGACCGTGAAGATGGCCGAGGCGACTCTCGGCGTGAAATACCGGCAGATCAACGAAGACGGCACCGTCTCCGGCGGTCCCATGTACTACCTGCGGGCCGGGCTGGCCGAGGTCGGTCGGCCCAAGCTCGGGAAGTTCCTCGCCGGGTTCTATGCACTCACTGCCGTGCTCGGCGTCATCGGCGCCGGCAACCTGTTCCAGGCGAACCAGGCGGCCGCGATCATCGTTCAGGCCACCGGCAGCGAGGACAGCTTCTTCGCCGACAAGCTCTGGCTCATCGGCGCGATCATCGCTGCCCTCACCGCCCTGGTCATCCTCGGTGGGATCAAGAAGATCGGACAGTGGACGTCGAGGCTGACTCCGCTCATGGCGATCCTCTACTTCGTCTCGATCATCGTCATCCTCATCCTCAACGCCGGGCAGATCCCACACGCCTTCGCGCTCATGTTCACCGGAGCCTTCAGCTCCAGCGGAGTCGCCGGTGGCGCCGTGGGTGTGGCGATCGTCGGCATCCAGCGTGCGCTGTTCTCCAACGCCGCCGGAATCGGCTCGGCAGGAATGGCCCACGCCGCCTCGAAGACGACGAAGCCGGCCACCGAAGGATTCGTGGCGATGTGGGAGCCGCTCATCGACTCCGTCATCGTCTGCACCCTGACCTCGCTGGCCATCATCACCACCGGTCTCTACACCGAAAGCACCGAGGATGGAATCGGCCTGACCGCGCAGGCCTTCGGCGCGGTATCGAGCTGGTTCCCCTATCTGCTCACGATCGCCGTCGTGCTCTTCGCCTTCTCGACGATCCTCGCCTACGGCTACTACGGGCAGCAGGCGCTGGGTTACCTGACGAAGAACTCGAAGGCTGCAGACAAGGCCTACCAGATCTTCTGGATCCTCGCCGTCATCGTCGGCGCCTCGATGTCGCTGGACTCGGTCATCGCCTTCTCCGACGCGATCTTCTTCCTCATGGCCTTCCCGAACCTGCTCGGCATCTACTTCCTTGCCCGCATCCTCCGCCTCGAGATCCTGCGGCTGCGTAAGAAGATCGACGCCGGTGTGATGAAGGAGATCACCCCTGTCGAACTCCAAGTCGGAATGGGCGATCACGAACCCACACCGGAGCAGATCAGGGCCGCCGAGGCGGGACGCAGGCGCAAACGCGACAAGCTGCGCGAGGTCCGGGACACCCTGCGTCGGAAGAAGCAGGAACGCAAGAAGGCCGCGGACTGAGTCCGCGGCCTTCGGGCCTTGCCGTCTCAGGCGACCGCACCGCCTCGGTGAGGGGTCACTTCCTTGCCGCTGAGATCAGTCTTCGACCTTCTTGAGTTTCTGATCGGTGTTCGAGTAGGCGATCGAATCAGCGGTGGATCCGACGAGCCCCATCGTCACACGCAGCAGACCGGGTTCGACGTCATCCATGGGCGGAGGGGTCTCCGGCCCGAGAGTCAGCGACTTTCCGTCCTTCGTCGTGGCGGTGATCGACCCGATGTAGGTGGTGACATCGCCACTGAGCGTCATCGTGTCGGCCTTCGTCACCAGCCCTTCGTGCTCCTCGGGGGGTCGAACCGTGAGTGAGAAGCCGGTGATCTTGATCTCGTCGGCCCGGATCTTCAGCACCACGATGGACCCGCCGTCAGCGGTGGGCACCGAGACGAACGAAATGCCCTTCAGGCCCTTGAACGAGAGTCCGTCCGAACCCATTGCGGCCGGAGTCTTCGTGAAGACCGGCGCGTTCTCATCCATCTGTGCATCGGACGGGAACTCGCCGTTGTCCTCCTTCCCCGAGTCCTCATCCTCGTCCTCGGTCGGGTCATCACTGGGCTCATCGAGTCCCAGGCCACCCGGGCCCGTCGGTTCGTCGGACGGTTCCTCCGTCGGGTCCTCGCTCGGTCCATCCGTGGGGCCCGGTGCGGGCAACGAGGGGTCCGACGTCGGCGGATCGCTGGGTTTCACCGGCATTCCGGGCGACAAGCTTCCCGCAGGGGAGGAGTCCTTGGTCTTTGCTGAGTCCTCGTCATCGCAGGTGCCCACGAGTGAGCACAACGGTGACGAATGGGCGGCTGCAACCGAACCCGCCCCGAGAGTCGTCGGGAGGATCAGGACAGCTGCCGCCACGATTGAGGCCGTGCGGCGGCTGGGTGCCCTCATGCAGTCTCCCCCTCAGCGGCTTCGGACTCCGTCGGCCCGCGCGGTCCCATCCATGCGACGATCAGGATCGCGCCGATGGTGGACAGCAGCATGCCGATGATGAACCCGCCGAGGTTCACTCCGATGAGCGAATAGACTGCGAGGACGAGGCCGATGATCCCGTAGAACGCATGGTGCGTCGGCCGGAAGATCGACAGCAGAGCGAGGACGACGATGGTGATCGGCACGACCGTCGCCTGCAGACCCTCGATGCCGAACTGGATCTGCATGTTGCCGAGGTCCAGCTGACCGGAGAAGAACAGTTCGATTCCGCCGAGGACGGCAAGTACGCCTCCGATGAAGGGGCGCTGCCGACGCCAGTGCTTGAACCCCCGGCGTTTCTCGGCGCCTTCGGTCATCTCGGCCCCCTCGCTGCTGTCAGCGTCCCTCACCTCCGGCGTGGGGACGGCGAATTCTGCCGTCTCGACGCCGAATTCGGAATGGTCGCTCCGCTCATCGGCACGTCGACTCCGCCGGGACAGCGCAAGCAGGCTCGTCTTCTGCACGGTGTCCTCCTGTTCGGCGGCCCCCCGTTCATCGGTCGGTTGCCCGTTGGCTGCTGAGTCCCTCATCAGCCGCACGTCTCAGATCCGTCGGTGAGCTTCAGCGACATGTCCTTGAGGGTGAAGACCGAAGCCGTGGTCGACCAGGAGTCCTGCTTGAGGTCCTTGATGTTGATGGTGTCGGCGTCCTGGGAGAAGTCGCCCTTGCTTCCCTTGGCCTTCGTGTTGACATCGGAGGCGTCGACGCCGATGCGGATGTTCTTGAACTCCGCATCGCCCTCGAGTCCGGTCATGCCGATCTGCAGGTCCTTCGCCGAGGCGGGGGTGCCCTTGCCGCCGGCCTTGATGAGGATGCCGACCTTGCCCAGAGGCGTCTCCTGGACGGCCGACTGGCAGAGGTTCTCCAGCGTCGCGTCCTTGATGTTCGCGGTGACGACGGCGTGCTCGCCGCCCTCGGCGTCCTTCGCGACACCGCTGTACTGGGAGAAGCCGGTTCCCTCGAGCTGCGACGAGGTGATCTTGAACTGAGTGCCGGAGACGGCGAACGAGACCGGGACAGCGCCTTGTGCCACTCCGCCCATGAGCATGGCTGAGACGACGCCGGTGGGAATCGCGACCATGGCGATGCGACCGGCGTGAGATGAGACGAGCCTGCGGATGAGGCTGGGGTTGCGGAACTTCATTGATCCTCCTTGATCACCGACCGCACGGTCAGCATCAGCGTGTGATGTAGGTTACTACGGGGTGTTACCCGACAGTATCGCGGGTGAAGTTTGAGCGTCAACAACTATTGTCGACGAGGCTCGCAAGGGCGCGGGTGCGAGCGATCGTGCGGCCAGGTGCCAAGCAGTCTTGTCGGATCATCACGTTCATCATCAGTCCGGGTCAGACGATGCGTCAGTGTCAACCATGGGCGAGACCTGAATCACGAGCGACGCCCCGTCGGCCCCGCCCGAGACGACGGAATCCGAGGGAAAGCAGTTCGTGAACAAAACTTTCACAACTCAGCGGCGACAGCCGCGCGCAGGGCGATGATCCGCGGAGTCCGGGCACTGCCGCGACGGGTCGCCGTCGAGATCCGCCTGCTCGCTGGTTCCGGCAGCCGGTGAGTCGAGATCGTCGCAGAATCGATGCCTGCGTTCGCTGCAGCCGCCTGCAGCGACATGCGCGGAACCAGTGCTGAGGCGAGGCCGAGAGCGACGAACCGGACGCCGTTGTCGGCGTAGCGGTCGAATGTCACCGCTGTTGACGGTGATTTCGTTCGCGAGAGCCGGGCGCGCGGGTCGAGATCGTCGAGCCGGGTGGCGCCGGGGTTGAGGTGGCCCGAATCGACGAGGGATTCGTCGATGGCGAGCCGCTGTGAGGTCTCGGACTCTCCGCAGTGGCCGCTGACCTCGGTGCGGGCAAGTGCGGCGGTCGCCTCGGTGGCCAGAGCAGAGACCGGGGCATAGGCGAAGACGAAGTCGGGGTGGGTGGACAGCAGCGACTGCTGGACCACGCCGAGCGCGGCGAGGATGCCGCCGTGGCCGGTGATGGCGAGGAGTCTGTCGAATCCGGCATCGGCGAGCTGACGCACGATGGATGAGACGAGGTCGATGAACAGCTGCGGGCCGATGTTGATCGTGCCGGGCAGGAACCGGTGGTGCGGGGAGACGCCGTAGTCGATGCCCGGGAGGACGAAGGCGCTGGCCGCCCGAACCTGATCGCCGTTGGCGCAGTCGGAAGGTGTCCGACTCAGGCCGTCTTCGGCGAATCCCCTTCGATGGTCGACCAGTTCGCCTTCGTCAGTGCGACGGCATGCGGATGCTCACCGGCGCGGACGGCGGCGATGATCTCGGTGTGCTGCTCCGGTGAGGCCGATCCCTTCACCGATTCGAAGTGCAGGAACTCCGCGCGGCGCAGCGTGGCGGTGACGACCTCGAGGTGATCGGGAATGAGGGGGTTGGCGGACCGGGTGAGGGCCACCTCGTGGAAGTCGTCGTCGGCGGCGATCGCCGCTTCGGCATTGCCGGCTGCGAGTGCCGCACTCAAACGATCGTTCGCCTGCCCCATCTCATTCAGAGCCGCCTCGTCGAGAGTCGGGAAGGCGAGGTCGAACGCCAGGGCGTGGAGTTCGGCGGCGATCTGCCTGGCCGCCAGGATGAGCTCCGGGTCCTCAGGGGCCACGCGCGTCATCCGCCCGGGCTCGGCGACGACGAGTCCGGCCTGCGCCAAACGTTGGAGCGCCTCGCGCACGGGCGTCCGGGAGACCTGAAGCCAGGCGCCGAGCTCCTGGTCGCGCAGCTGCTCGCCCGGGGCGAGCTGACCGCGGACGATGGCATCGCGGATCGAACGGTAGACGTCATCGCGCAGCAGGCTGCGCTGCGGGGCGGGGGAACCCGTGGGGATCGGCACGCTCGGTCACCTTGTCTCTGAGTGGGTGGTCTCGTCCCGCGGGATGGGACTCGAACTCTGACCCAATGTAACTATCAGCAGAATGCAATATATTGCATGTCACTGGATGCGATCCAGGACACATCGCGCGAGAGAGCGATCGCCCCGAAGCAAACGCTTCAGCGAACAGAGGACACCATGGCCATCACCGATTTCGAACGCTACGCACTGACCTTCGGCCCCAGCCCCGTGCACGAACTCCCGCGACTGAGCGACCACCTCGGCGGGGCCAGGGTCTGGGCCAAACGCGAGGACGTCAATTTGGGACTCGCCTTCGGCGGCAACAAGACCCGCAAACTCGAGTACATCGTCCCCGACATCCTCGACTCGGGGGCGGACACTCTCGTCTCGATCGGCGGATACCAGTCCAACCACACCCGGCAAGTCGCGGCCGTCGCCGCTCACCTGGGGCTGAAGGCCCGCCTCGTGCAGGAGCGCTGGGTCGACTGGGAGGATCCGGGCAACGACAAGGTCGGCAATATCGAGCTCTCCCGCATCATGGGCGCCGACGTCCGCCTCGACTCCGCCGGATTCGACATCGGCATCCGCTCGAGCTGGGAGAACACACTGCACGAGGTCGAAGAGTCCGGCGGCACGCCCTACCCGATCCCGGCAGGGGCCTCGGAGCACAAGTTCGGCGGGCTCGGGTTCGCGAACTGGGCGTATGAGGTCGCCGCACAGGAGAAGGAGCTCGGCGTCGTCTTCGACACGATCGTCGTGTGCACCGTGACCGGGTCGACGCATGCCGGCATGATCGCCGGCTTCGCCGCCCTCGAAGCCGCAGGCGGCCGCCCCCGCAAGGTCATCGGCATCGATGCCTCGGCCACGATCGAGAAGACCCGCGACCAGGTGCAGCGGATCGCGAACACCACGGCCGACCTCATCGGCCTCGGCCGTGAGATCACCGCCGACGAGGTCGACATCCGCTCGGGTTGGGAGGGACCCGCCTACGGCATCCCCGACGATTCGACCGTCGAGGCGATCCGCACCACCGCCCAGCTCGAAGGCGTCATCCTCGACCCCGTCTACGAAGGCAAGTCGATGGCCGGGCTCCTCGACCTCGTTGCAGAGGGCACGATCGGCAAGGATTCGACCGTCCTCTACGCCCACCTCGGCGGGCAGCTGGCCCTCAACGCCTACTCCTCGATCTTCTGATCACGACGACGCCCATCCCTCGTCACAGCCACCCCCTTGAGGAAGGATCGATGAGATGACGACCGCACACGGATCTCAGCCCCCGCACGACGGCGACCACGAGCAGGATCGCCACCAGTTCGAGACCTCGATCCAGGTCAGCCCGCCCGGCTCGAACGACAGACCGCTGCGGGCCTCGGCCTCGGGGGAGGATCGGGTCCTCGACGAGATCGCCCAGCGCGTGCTCTGGCTGGCTACGTCGATCATCGACCGGGCCAATCGGGGGCGGGAGAACCCTGATGGGGTCAAGGTCGGCGGCCACCAGTCGTCTTCGGCCTCGATGGCGGGCATCATGACCGCCCTGTGGTTCGCCCGCCTGCGCTCGATCGACAGGGTCTCGGTCAAGCCCCACGCCTCACCGGTCCTCCACGCGATCAACTACCTCCTCGGCGATCTCGCCGAACACCATCTGGACACGCTGCGCAGCCGCGGAGGGCTCCAGCCCTACCCCTCGCGGACGAAGGACCCCGACACCGTCGACTTCTCCACGGGGTCGGTGGGCATCGGCGCGACCGCCCCGATCTGGGCCGCACTGTCCCACCGCTACGTCTCCGACCGGTTCCCCGACACCCCACGGGCCGGTCGCTTCTATTCGCTGCTCGGGGATGCCGAGATGGACGAAGGCGCGGTATGGGAGGCCATCATCGACCCCGAGGTGCGCACCCTCGGCGAGATCGTGTGGATCGTCGACCTCAACCGGCAGTCCCTCGACCGGGTCATCCCCGACGTGCAGATCAAACGCCTCCAGGGCATGTTCACCGCCGCCGGCTGGCAGGTCCTCACCTGCCCGTGGGGGCGCCGCCTCGAGGCCGTCTTCGCCGCCCCGGGCGGGCGGGCGCTCAAAGATCGGCTCGTCTCGATGCCCAACCCCGAATACCAGCGGCTCCTGCGCGCTCACCCCACCGAGGTCCACGACCGTCTCCTCGCCGGCCTCGACGAGTCCGCGGCCACGGCGCTGAGCGCGGTCATCGACCCGTTCTCACCCGATGAGATCGCTTCCCTCATCCGCGACCTCGGCGGACACGACCTCGGGCAGCTCGTCGAGGCCTTCGAGGCCATCGACGACGACCGACCCACCGTCGTCTTCGCCTACACGATCAAGGGCAAGGGGCTCGCCACCGAGGGCCACCCGGGCAACCACGCCGCCCAGCTCACCGAGGCGCAGATGCGCGACCTCGCGGCCGCCTCGGGGATGGACCTCGACGATCCGTGGGTCAGCTTCGACCCCGACACCCCGGCCGGCAGGCTCTGCGCCCAGACCGCCGAGCGCCTGCGCCGCGAGGACCATGAGACCCATACCGTCGCCGAGGTGCCCGCTGAGCTGGGATTCTCCCCGCGGCCGACGATCTCCACCCAGGCCACGCTGGGTCGGTTCCTCTCCGACCTCAAGCACGTCGCCCCTGAGGTGGCCCGCCGCGTCGTCACCGTCTCACCGGACGTGGCCACGTCGACCAACCTCGGCGGGTGGATCAACAAGACCGGGATCTGGTCCCCGGCCGGGCGGGAGGACTGGTTCTCCGATGACCGGGAACGAGTCCTCAAATGGCAGGAGGGCTCGCGCGGTCAGCACATCGAGATGGGCATCGCCGAGGTCAATCTCGTCTCCCTGGCCGGTGAGCTCGGGACGACCGGGAGCCGGTGGGGACAGCCGCTGCTGCCGATCGCGACGATCTACGATCCGTTCATCAACCGCGCCCTCGAACCGTGGACGTTCAGCCTCTACGCCGGTGGGCGCTCGATCATGGTCGGCACGCCGTCTGGAGTCACGCTCGCACCCGAGGGCGGGGCGCACCAGTCGTTCAACACGCCTTCGGTGACTCTGGAGATCCCCGGGCTGACGAGCTGGGAGCCGGCCTTCGCCCAGGACCTCGAATGGACCCTGCTCGAGGCGCTGCGCGAACTCGCCGACCCGCACGGGGATTCGGCGTACTTCCGCCTGACCACCAGGCCCGTGGCCCAGGAGCTCGCCGCAGTGCCCGAAGATCCGCTGCTGCGCGAACGCCGCCGCGAACAGGTCATCGCCGGAGGCTACCGGCTCTCGGCCCGTCCCGCTGCCGAGGACGAGGTCACTCTCGTCGGCGCCGGCGCGATCATGACCGAGGTCATCGCGGCTGCGGGCCGACTGGAGTCCCTGGGCGTGCGGGCCGGAATCGTCTGCCTGAGCTCGGCGTCGAAGGTCTTCCGCTCCGTGCAGGAGCGGGGAGGGGTGGGGCAGAGCCGCCGATCGGCCATCGCCGACGAACTGTTCCCGGCCGCGCATCCCGCGCCCCTGGTGACCGTCCTCGACGGGCACCCACACACGCTGGCCTTCCTCGCCGGAGTACGCGGGGATCGCACCCGCAACCTCGGTGTCACGGAATTCGGTCAGGCTTCCTCGGTGAGTCAGGCTCATGCGCTCCACGGAATCGACACGGACTCGATCATCTCTGCGGCGCTCGACCTCGTGGGGCGGTGAGGTCTGCTGCGTCCGTGAGCGTGCCGAGGCGACTGTTCGATCCAAGCCGAGGACGGTTCGGATTTC
>NZ_JBQDYQ010000063.1:0-16065 GCF_052105255.1 Brevibacterium sp. | reverse complement strand
CAATAAACCCATCAACCAACCAACGGAACTGTCTCAAACAAGTTGACACATACCGAGCACACGCGGTTCTCGACACGCAACCCGTTTCTCGGCGCGGCCGAGACTCAGGTCTCGACGGAGGTGCGGGTGCTCGGGTCGGGGGAGCCGCCTCGGCGAAGGAAGATCGCGATGGAGATGACGACCAGCCCGGACAGGCACAGGCCCACGCCCACCCAAGCCGGTGCACGATAGCCGAGGCCGGCGGTGATGACGATTCCGCCGAGCCACGCGCCGAGCGCATTGGCGAGGTTGAAAGCGGCGTGGTTCATGGCCGCGGACAGGCTCGGGGCGTCATGGGATTCGCGGAACAGACGCATCTGCAGGGCCGTGGTGATCATGGATCCGGAGATGCCGATGAGGAAGAGGGCGATGATCGCAACGGCGGCGATATGGGTGAAGGCGCCGAAGGCGGCGAGCACGAGGGCCGAGAGGATCATGCCGCCGGTGGCCGAGCGCTCGATGGACTTGTCGACCAGGGGTCCTGCAATCAGCGATCCGGCGGTCATGCCCAGGCCGTAGACGGCGAGCACCCAGGGGATCGCGACGCCGGGGACGCCGGCGACGTCGGTCATCGTCGGGGTGATGTAGGTGTAGACGGCGAACATGCCGCCGAAGCCGACGGAGCCCGCGACGAGGGTGAGGATGATCTGGACGCGGCCGAGAGCCTTGATCTCGCCTCGGGCCGAGGGAACCTCACCGGCTCCGACACTGACGCGCGGCACGGCGATGCCGACCATGAGGACGGTGAGCACGCCGAGAGCGGCGACGAGAGCATAGGCGCTGCGCCACCCGAACAGATTGCCCAGGGCCGCGGCGAAGGGCACGCCGAAGATGTTCGCGATCGTCAGGCCGAGCATCACTCGTGACATGGCCCGGCCGCGGCGGTTGGCCGGGACGAGGGAGGCGGCGACGACGGCTCCGATGCCCAGGTAGGCTCCGTGCGGCAGGCCGGAGACGAAGCGTGCGATGTTGAACAGCCCGGCCGTCGGGGCGAGCATCGAGGCGAGGTTGCCCAGAGCGAAGAGCCCCATCAGGCCCAAGAGAAGCAGCTTGCGATCCATGTGTGCTGCGATGGTGGTGATCAGCGGCGCGCCGACGACGACGCCGATCGCATAGACCGACACCGCATGCCCGGCCTGGGGGACTGTGATGCCCAGCTCCTCGGCGATCATCGGCAGCAGGCCCATGGTCGCGAATTCGGTCACCCCGATGGCGAAGGCGCCGATCGCCAGGGCGAAGACGGCGAATTTGTAGACTCCGCGAGAGACCGGGGCATCACTCATGGGGCTCCTTCAGGGCAGGCGGGATCGGGGAGGCAACCGCACCAGCCTATTGTCCATCAGCGCTGCCCGGTAGTCCTGAGGACGCATTGTGACGATTCGAACAGCCTCAGTCGGCGCTCGCTTGCTCGACGTTCGCTTCCTCGGCTTCGTATTCGGCCAGGGCTCGAGAGGCGACGGAGAAGGCGGTGTTCGCGCTCGGCACGGAGCAGTAGATCGCCGACTGGAGGAGAACCTCCTTGATCTCGTCGCGGGTGAGCCCGTTGCGCAGCGCGGCCTTGACGTGCATCGCGAGTTCCGCTTCGTGGCCTCCGGCGATCATGGCCGTGAGCGTGATCGCCGAGCGCATGCGACGTTCGAGCCCGGGCCGGGTCCAGATCTCGCCCCACGCGTAGCGGGTGATGAGGTCCTGGAAGTCGCTCGTGAAGTCGTCGACCTTCGCATTCGCGCGGTCGACGTGGGCATCGGAGAGCACCTGCCGTCGCGCGGTCATTCCGGCTTCACGGACCTCATCGCGGCTGGCCTCTCGCGGACCTGAGGCGGTGGGCAGGTCGGCCGGCGAATCGCTCGCGGCAGTCGCGCCCGCACCGCCGGTGCCACCGGCCCCTGCGCCGAGGCCCTTGCCCTGCAGGAAGTCAGCGAGAAGTCCAGCCGTGACAGTCGGAGCCTCGGCCGGCACGAGATGAGCGGCACCGTCGATGACCTCGAGCAGCGCCCCGGGAACCCCGTTTGCGATCTCGGCGAGCTTCGTCGCCGAAGTCGGCTGATCCTGTGAACCCGCGACTGCGAGCAGGGGACGCGTGATCTCGGGCAGTCGCGCGCGGACATCGAAGTCGGCCAGCGCATAGCAGAGAGCGGCATAGGAGAAGCGGTCGGCGTCCTGCAGCGAATGCAGGAGCGCGGCCGAGGCCTCCGGTTCCCGGTCCATGAACCCTTCCCCGAACCAGCGCTGTGCCGAACCGATGACTTGAGTCGGGGTGCCCGAGGTCGCCACCGTCTGGGCGCGTTCCTCCCACGCCGAGGCCTCACCGATCTTCGCTCCCGTGCAGAAGACAGCGATGCGGCCGAAGCGGTCGCCGTGGTCGAGTGCCAGCTGCAGGGCCGTTGCTCCGCCGATCGAATCGCCGGCGAGATCGACGGGAGCGCCGGCCGCGGCCACATCGGGAAGGACCCGATCGAGGGTGGCAAGGACCGCCTCGGCGAGGTCGGACATCGTCACCCGCGGAGCCATGGACGTCCCTGCGGGGACATCGATCGGTGCCGAACGGCCGTGACCGGGCAGGTCGATGCCGATGACCGTCGTCTCCGGACTGAGCGCGGTCAGTTCGGTGGCGGCCTGCTGCCATAGGGCTGCCACGGAGGTGCCCAACGAAGGCAGGACGACGAGCACTCGGGCATCGGCGACAGGGGAAGCGGGGGCGGCAAGAACGGATGCGGTGAGGTCCATGGGTGTCACTTTCTTCGGTCGGTTCTCAAGTCGAAATGCGGGTCTCAGTCGAAGGGCGGCAGGTCGATCTCCTGCGGTCCGGAACTGTCGATGGTCGCCAGGATGGTGCGGCGGATGTCCTCGGCCTCACCGAGGTAGGACTCGGGGGTGAAGAATTCCTCGATTCCATCCTCGTCGCCGATCTCTGCACGGAGTGCGGCGACGGGGTCGGAGCCGGGGGCGATGATGGCTGCGCGGGTGTCTTTGTCGATCCGGTCGCCGAAGACGATGCCGAGCTTCTCTCCGTAGATCCCGGGGGAGGCGGCATCGAGGTTCGCGCGCATGGCCTCGGGGTTGACCTGCAGGCCCGCGATCATCTCGTCGAGGATGATCAGCGAGGAGATCGCCAGGGTCATGAGCTCGGACAAGGCCGGCCATTCGGCATGCCAAGCGCCGTCGGAGCGTTCTTCGATGGCTTCGGCGGCGGCCGTGGTCAGCGTCGACAGCGATCCAGGCACGCGCATCCCGTTGCGGTGGAGCAGCACCGCCGAGGTGGGATTCGATTTGTGCGGCATCGTCGAGGATCCGCCGGTCGACGTCAGGGACAGCTCACCGATCTCGGGGCGCACGCCGATGAGGACGTCGCGGGCGATGGAGGCCCCGACTGTGACGCATTGGGCCAGGTGGGAGCCCCAGGAGAGGATGCGGACGCGATCGGTGTGCCAGGGGACGGGAATCTGGGTGAGCGCCGCATCGGGGCCGACCATCTGCATGTGGAACTCGCGCAGCAGGGAGTCGGTGGATTCGCCGGCGAACCAATGGATCGCGGCACGGGTGCCGGCGGCCCCGCCGACCTGCACATAGTCGACGTAGGGTGCCTGGCCTTGGACTTCGTTGACTTCGGCGGCCCACGCCGCGGCTTTGAGGCCGAAGGTCGTCGGCAACGCCGGCTGAGTCAGCGTGCGGGCCAGGCACAGGGTATTCGCATGAGCGTCGGAGAGTTCGACGAGGGAGGCGCCGATGACTTCGAGCCTGGCCTGCATCTGCCGTACGGCGCGGGAGACGAGCAGACCGATCGCTGTATCGATGACGTCTTGGCTGGTCAGCCCCCGGTGTAGGCATCGCGCGGCGTCGGGGGAGAGTCGGGAGCGGACGAGCGCGAGGAACGGGATGAGCGGGTTGCCGCCGGATTCGGCGGCCTCGCCCAAAGACTCGAGCTCGGTGTGATCGTCCGCGAGCGCGCGGATCGTGGCATCGATGGCGGCGGCCACCTCGGCGCGGATCTCCGACGACACCAGCCCCACCCGTCCCTGCGCGACGATCCACGCGGTCTCGACTTGGCCGATCGCGGTGATGAACGCGGCGTCGTCGATGGTTTCGGAACCGCGCAGATCGCCGGGGGCGAAGAGGAACCGGGTGTGGGCGGTGTCGGTCATATCGCTTCAGTCCTCATGGCTGGGGAAACGGAGGAAGGGGGTTTCCTCCTCACCCTGCAACCGTATGTCGAAGTGCAGCGATCCGTCAGCCCCCCGAGCGGCGATGAGGCGGGCGCGGTCGTCCTGGTCGAGGGAGGACAGGAGCGGGTCGGCGGCCAGGGCCGCGGTGTCCTCGGGCAGATAGATGCGGGTGAACAGTCGGTTGAGAAGACCCCGAGCGAAGATGACGACGCTGATGAATGGTGCCTTGCCCGCCTCGGTAGGGCCGGGGTTGACCGTGGAGAAGCTGAACTCGCCTTCCGGGTCGACGGCGGCGCGGCCGAAGCCGGTGAAGGTGAAGCCGTTGCGGCGAAGCGAGCCTGTCTCGCGGGGGACGACGCCGTGCTCATCGGGCTGCCAGATCTCGAGGATGGCATCGGGGACCGGGTCGCCGGCTCCGTCATAGACGGTTCCGGTCAGCTGCACGGCGCGAGCCGAGCCGGGCGGGACGAGCTCATTGTCGTGATCGAACGGCAGCGCATAGCCGTAGAACGGGCCGACGGTCTGGCCCGGGGTCGGAGTCAGATCAGGGGTCGTGGGGGTGTCAGTCATCGTCCTCGTCTTCCATCCGGGTCCGGTTGGCGCCGGTGAGCACGATGTCCCAGTTGTATCCCATGAGGAATTCGTGCTCGGTGATGTTGTGGTCATAGGTCGCCACGAGGCGGTCTCGGGCCTTTTCGTCGGTGATCGACTGGTAGATCGGGTCGAGGGCGAAGAGCGGGTCCCCGGGGAAGTACATCTGGGTGATCATCCGCTGCGTGAACTCGGACCCGAACAGCGAGAAGTGGATGTGGGCCGGTCGCCAGGCGTTGTGGTGGTTCTTCCACGGGTAGGGGCCCGGTTTGATCGTCGTGAACGAGTAGGAGCCGTCGTCGCCGGTCAGGGTGCGGCCGACGCCGGTGAAGTTCGGGTCGATCGGGGCCGGGTGCTGGTCGCGTTTGTGGATATAGCGTCCGGCCGAGTTCGCCTGCCAGATCTCGACGAGCTGACCCCGCACGGGGCGGCCATCCCCGTCGAGGACCCGGCCGGTCACCCGGATGCGCTCGCCGATGGGTTCGCCGTCGGCCTGGATCGTCAGGTCGGATTCGAGGGTGCCGATGTCCCGGTGCCCGAAGGCGGGGGAGAAGAGCTCGATCGTTTCCGGGTCGGTGTGGCGGGGGTCCTTCGTCGGGTGGCGCAGGATCGATGACCGGTAGGGCCGGTAGTCCAGGCGCGGCTGAGTCTCGGGCTTCTTGCCGCTGGCGACGTCCTGCTTATACTGCGCTTCGATGCCGTCGATCTCGGCTGACAGCGTCGCCTGGGATTCGGCGGCGTCGTCGGGGCCTTTCACGGTCTGATCATCGTTCTCCGAGGACTGGTGCTGACTCATCGTCGAACCTTTCTTCGTCTCTTCGTCGGTTGACATCGTGGTGGGGTCGGTGGGGGTGCGGCTCAGCCGTGCGGCCATCCGGTGTAGCACTCGGCGAGGTAGCGGCGACCGTGGTCGGATTCGAGGATGGACCGGAGTTCGCCGAGGCTGCGCTTCGTTTCGAAGGCATCCTGAGTCGGGTCGGTGTGGAGCATCCGTGTCATCTGGTACGAGAAGTTCTGGGCCTTCCAGACGCGTTTGGTCGCGGTCTGCGAATAGCCGGCCAGCGCCTCGGCGTCGGAGTCCTTGAGCGCCGTGATGAGAGCGGGTGCGAGCACCGCGACGTCGGCGAAGGCGAGGTTGAGACCCTTCGCGCCGGTGGGCGGGACCGTGTGGGCGCTGTCGCCGGCGAGGAACATCGAACCGTGCTGCATCGGCTCGGTCACGGCCGAGCGGAAGGGGAGCACGGTCTTGTCGAAGATCGGCCCGGTCTTGAGTTCGAAGCCGTCGGGGCCGTCGACGCGGGCCTGGAGTTCGGACCAGATGCGGTCATCGGACCATTCGGTGACGTCGGTGTCGGGGGAGGCCTGGAAGTACATTCGCTGGACGTCATCGGAGCGCTGGGAGATGAGTGCGAAGCCGCGTTCGGAGCGGGAGTAGATGAGGACTTCGTGGCTGGGTGGGGCTTCGCAGAGGATGCCGAACCAGACGAACGGGTACTCGTGGAAGAAGCGCTGCCGGGTGCCGTCGGGGATCATCGAGCGGCATGGTCCGCGGGAGCCGTCGGCGCCGACGACGTAGCGGGCGTCGATGTGCAGTTCGTCGCCGCCTTCAGTGGTGGCGGTGACCCATGGACGGTCGGTTTCGACATCGCCGAGGAGGGTGTCCGTGACCGAGAAATAGGTGGGGCGGCCGGTCCGTTCGCGGGCGGCGGAGAGGTCGACGAAGATCTCGTTCTGGGGGTAGAGCCAGACGGATTCGCCGACGAGTTCGGGGAATTCGAAGTGGTTCGAGGCGCCGTCGACTCGGATGTCGATGCCGTCGTGGCGGTGCCCGTCCGTGTGGACGCGGGATTCGACGCCTGCGGCCTCGAGCATGCGCACCGATCCTGCTTCGAGGATGCCGGCGCGGTGGGTGTGGGCGATGTCGTCGCGGCTGCGATTGTCGATGACGACGGAATCGATTCCCGCATTGTGCAACAGGTGCGCGAGCATGAGTCCCGCTGGTCCGGCTCCGACGATCGCGACGTCTGTCTGAAGTTGTGCCACCTTGGCCTCCTTGCCTGTCTCTTCTGAACAGTGTGCGCCCGGTCACGGACACGAAGCGATGACATTCTCATTGAATGGAAGAGAGGCGGTTGTGACGGTACTCCTGTGGCCTCCGATCATCGGCGGTATCGGCATGGGCGTCGGCGCGGCCATTGCCGGCGGCTGCACCGTCGGCAACGCGATGGTCTCGACCGCACAGTTCGAATACCAGGGCTGGGTGTCGATGGTCTTCATGATCGTCGGCAGGTCTGCCCCTTCCCCCTCGTGGAAGCCAAGGACGCGATGACCGGTCTGGAAGCCGGTGACGAACTCGTCATCAACTTCGACTGCACCCAGGCCACCGAGGCGATCCCGCAGGGGGCCGCCGAGAACGGCTACCCCGTCACCCACTTCGACCGGGTCACCGTCGCCAGCTGGACCATCACCGTTCAGAAGACGTGACTCGCCGGAGACACCAACCACATCGGCCGGCGCAGCTGCAAAGCTGCGCCGGCCGATGTGCAATGTCAGTGTCGATGTCTAGACTCAAGACATGAAGATCACGGTTCTCGAAGGTGATATCACCGAGGTGGCCGTCGACGCGATCGTCAACGCCGCGAATTCCTCCTTGCTCGGTGGCGGCGGGGTCGACGGAGCCATCCACCGCGCGGCCGGTCCCGCGCTGCTCGAAGCCTGTCGCGAGGTCAGGCAGACCACCCATGTGCGCGGTCTGCCGCCGGGCCAGGCCGTGGCCACCTCGGCGGGGGAGCTGCCTGCCCGCTGGGTCATCCACACGGTCGGCCCGAATCGGACCGCAGGCGAGGCCGATCCTGAAATCCTCGAATCCTGCTTCGAGTCGAGCCTCAACCTCGCCGAGGAGCTCGGCGCCTCCTCGATCGCGTTCCCCGCCATCGGCGGCGGAGTCTACGGCTGGTCACCCAGAGATGTCGCCGAAGCGGCTCACTCCGTCATCGTCGACGGACGATCGCGCGGGCGCTGGGAATCGATCGACGAGGTGCAGTTCGTTCTCTTCAGCGATCAGATGACGAGCGTGTTCTGCCAGGTCTTCGACCACGATCAGTGGTGATGTCATGAAGGTCAACAGGGTCATTCCGTACATCGCGGTCGACGACCTCGACGCCGCGCGGGAGTTCTATGCGGGCTTCCTCGGGCTGAGCAGCGAGGAACTCGATCTCGGCTGGGTCGCACGCTTCATCTAGCCAAGTACCGGCGCCAGCGTGCAGGTGCTCAGCGAGGATGAGACCGGGCAGACGAATCCCGCAGCTTCGGAGCTCGTCGACGACGTCGACGCTCCTTTTGCCGAAGCCCAGGAGCAGGGCATCGAGATCGTCCACCCGCTCAACCGCGAGGAATGGGGAGTGCGGCGGTTCTTCGTCCGCGCACCCGACGGAGATGAGCAGCGGGATTCCGGAGATGATGGCCTCGACGACGTATTCGGGACCTGTCTGCAGGACGGGGCCGACGATCTTGACGAGGAGGAATCCGAGGACTCCGATGAGGAGGAAGAATCCCGCTCTCGTGCGAAGAACCACGTGCAGGGGCTTCTGCTGCGGGGAGATCTGAGTTGTACTCATGGTCGATCACCTTGTGATTTCGTCCACTCGGCTCGAGTCGTTCAACGAAACGTGCCTGTTCAAGAAACTTGAACAGGCACGAATCATTGAACACCCGATGAGTGCGCGGGGATGTCAGACCGCGGTGTAGCCGCCGTCGATGAGGTAGTAGGCGCCGGTGACGAACGACGCGTCATCGGAGAGCAGGAAGGACACGACCTTCGCGATCTCCTCCGGGGTGCCGAGGCGGCCGAGGGGATGCTTGGCCTTGAGGCCCTCGATGACCTCGGCGTCCAGGCTCGATTCGAGCAGGGGAGTCGTGATGTAGCCGGGGCCGACTGCGTTGATGCGCAAGCCTTCGGTGCCGTACTCGGCGGCGGCATTCTTCGTGATGCCGACGACGCCGTGCTTGGCTGCGGTGTAGGCGCCGTTGTTGATGGCGGCGACCGTGCCGTGGACCGAAGCCATGTTGACGATCGCCGAGTCCTTCGCGCCGGACTTGAGCATCGCCGGGATCTGGAAGCGCATTCCGTAGAGCACGCCATTGAGGTTGACGTCGATGACCTTGTCCCACGAATCGAGGTCGGTTTCGCCGACCGGGACCTGCTTGCCGCCGATGCCGGCATTGTTCACGGCGAAGTTGAGTCCGCCATAGGTGTCGACAGCGAACTGGACGGCCTTCTCCGAGTCTTCCCTCGATGACGTGTCCTGCTGAAACGCCGAGGCGGTGCCGCCTGCCTCAGCAATCTCGCCGGCGACACGTTCGGCAGCCTCGAGATTGATGTCGGTGAGCACGACCTTCGCGCCCTTGGCTGCGAGGTCCTTGGAGATCGCTTCTCCGAGTCCGGATCCGCCTCCGGTGACGAGTGCGACCTTGTTCGTGAAATCTGCCATGGTGATGACTCTCTTTCTCGAAAATCTTCGGGGCCGCTCTGTTGTGGCCCTCACCAGGTGGAACGCTGGTCTCGGTGCTGAAATTCCGTCTGATCGGTCACTTGCTGGGAAGGATGGTCGCCGACGCGGAAAGCTTCACGCATTCGCGTCGGCGTGGTTCTATAAACTCTATAAACTTTATAAGCTGTATAAAGGTCTATAAACGCAATAGAGATTCAGGAACCGAAATAACTACGCCGATCACCGCAGCTCGAGGGGGAGCGATGGGAAAAGTGGCGTGGGGATTCACCGCCTCGATCGACGGGTTCATCGCCGGGCCGGATCACGATATGTCGTGGCTATCGGCTTCCGAGCCCAACGCCGAAGGCACCACCGAAGACATGGCCTCCAAAGTCGCCGTCATCATCTCCGGCCGCCGCGGCTACGCCGCGGCCAAGGCGCAAGCCGAAGAACGCGACGAGATGACCTCCTCTGCGTATGGCGGTGCGTGGTCAGGGACGGAGATCATCCTCACTCATCGTCCCGAGGATTTAGCGGGAGACACCTCGGTGACCGCGATGAACTGCACCATCACCGAGGCGGTCGAACATGCCCAGCAGATCGCCGGAGACCGCGACATCCAGATCATCAGCGCCGATATCGCCCGGCAGGCACTCGAGGTCGACCTCATCGACGAACTCCAGGTCTACGTTGCGCCGGTCTTCCTCGGCGACGGAACCCGGATCTTCGACGTTCCGGGCGGGCGGCGGGTCGACTGGGAGCTCGAGACGATCGATACGGCGAACGCCCGCAGCTTCGGCCGGACGTACCGACCCAAGCGACTCAGCCCTCCCGCCGACTGAGGTCCCTGAGGATCCGCAGGCCAGCAGGGTCCGCGGCGATTTCACTCGACAGGAGATGTGCTCGATCGGGTTCTAGCTGCGCGTGTGGACGGACTCCTCGCGCAGGATCGAGATCTTCGTGAGCACCTCGTCGATGACGAAGCGGTGGTGCATGATCAGCTGCGGTGTCAGAGCGGTCTCTGCTGGCGTCATCTCTCTCCCGATCTCCATTGTGGGCTCAGTGTATCGGCGGAATATCTGTTCTGCGTCAGTGCTGCGGGGTACCGTTTCAGCATGTGCAGAAACATCAGGACCCTCCATAATTTCGAGCCCGCAGCCACTTCCGACGAAGTCCGCGCCGCCGCCCTGCAGTACGTGCGCAAGATCGCCGGCACGACGAAACCCTCGCAGGCCAATGCTGAGGCTTTCGCTACTGCTGTCGAGGAGATCGCGCACACCACTCAGCATCTCCTCGATGCGCTGGTGACGAACGCGCCGCCGAAGAACCGAGAGGAGGAAGCGGAGAAGCGACGAGCGAGATTCGCAGCCCGCGCATGACGATCGCCGGCCTTGTCCTCGCCGGCCTAGCCGCCGCCCTGCACGTCTTCATCTTCTACCTGGAATCCATCGCCTGGACGAGTCCACGTGCCCGCGCCACCTTCGGCACCACCGAAGCCGAGGCCGAGACGACGAAGTCCCTGGCCTTCAACCAAGGCTTCTACAACCTCTTCCTCGCCCTCGCCGTAGTCATCGGACTCATCGTCTTCGGCACAGGCGCTGCCGAAGTCGGACTCACCCTCGTCTTCGTCGGGGCCGGATCGATGGTCGCCGCGGCCCTCGTGCTCGCGCTCTCCAGCCGCGAGCTGCTCGCCTCCGCGCTCAAGCAGGGAACACTGCCGCTGCTGGGAATTCTCTGCCTGATTGTCGGAGTGTTGATCTGAGTCGCCGTGGTCCGAGCCGCAGCGATCCTGCTCAGCCAGCGAAGCGACGATCGGCCGCAAGATCTTGCGTGATCCTCGCCGAGGCGGTTCGTAGGACCCGCATGATCGCAGGCACTCCTTTCCGCTGCTCCGAATCGATGACGACCCCGAGACCGGCGATGGCCGCCCCGCCGGCGTCGAAGACCGGAACCGTGATGCCCGTCGTGCCCTCATCGATATGGCCGGACAATTCGGCGAAATGGTGAGACCGGATCGAGGTGAGCATTGTGCGCAATGAGGCAGGATCCGTCGTCGTCTTCTCCGTGATCGCGGCCAGCGGCCCCCGCAGATACGCCTCACGCACATGTTTGGGCGCATAGGCCAAGAGCACGAGTCCGCAGGACGACGCATGAGCGGGCAGCCGACCAGCGGTCTTCGACCGGTGGATGACTGCATTCGGCGCCGACATGCGCTCGATGATGAGCACCTCCCGTTCCCGCAGGATGCCCAACTGCGTGTTCTCACCGACGAACTCGTGCACACCCATCATGTGCGGTCTGGCCACCGAAGCCAGATCGACGGCATCCGAGGCGCGGTTCGACAGCTCCCACATTCCGACTCCGATCCGGATGCGGCCGTTGGGGTCGCGTTGGAGCAGATCGTGACGCATCATCTCACCGATGAGTCGGTACGCCGTCGACTTCGGCAGTTCGGCACGCTCTGCGATCTCCTCGGCGCTCAGGCTCTGATGGTCCGGGTCGAAGGATGCGAGCACGCGCACGAGCCGATCGATCATCGAGTCGCCGGAAGGAGAGTTCGCCATGCCTCGGATTCTAGCGGTTCTCAAGCAAAATTCTCAATGAATGGGATCACTGTGGCTTCGGGTGGTGCGCATCACTACTCTGACGAGAGGTGCACCACAGTCCTTCGTCGACTGTGCCCGCAGATCGGCTCGTTGCACGGAACCACAGACATGACCCGCCCCGACAAAGAAGTGAGGACAGACAATGACTGATTTCCTGGGAACCGACTGGCACGAGAAGATCTTCACCGGCACCTGGACCACCGGCTCCGGAGAGACCTACGACGTCATCGAACCTGCCACCGGTGAGACCCTCGGCCGCCTCGGTGCCGCCAGCGCCGACGACGTCACCGCCGCCGCCACGCGAGCCGCCGCTGCACAGAAGGAATGGGCGAAGACCACTCCTGCCGAACGGGCCGCAGCGCTGCGCCGCGCCGGAGCCCTGTGGGCCGAACACGCCGAAGAGCTGTCTGGCTGGATCATCCGCGAAGCCGGCTCCATCCCGCCCAAGGCCGCCCTCGAAATCTCCTCCGCCGAAGCCATCTGCTACGAGGCATCCGCCCTGCCCAGCCACCCGAAGGGGCAGGTGCTCACCTCCAACGAACCCCGCTGGTCCTTCGCCCGCCGAGTGCCCGCCGGAGTCGTCTCCGTCATCGCCCCGTTCAACTTCCCCCTCATCCTCGCCATGCGCTCCGTCGCCCCGGCCCTGGCCCTGGGCAACGCGGTCCTGCTCAAGCCGGACCCCCGCACCGCCGTGTGCGCCGGAGTGGCGATCGCGAAGGTCTTCGCCGAGGCGGGCCTGCCCGAAGGACTGCTCCAGGTCCTGCCCGGCGGCCTCGACGCCGGTGAAGCCGTCGTCGCCGCACCCGAGGTCTCCGTCATCTCCTTCACCGGATCCACCGCGGCCGGACGCAAGGTCGGCGAAGCCGCCGGTCGCCTCCTCAAACGCTGCCACCTCGAACTCGGTGGAAACAATGCGCTCGTCGTTCTTCCCGGTGCCGAGGTCGGTCCGGCCACCTCGGCGGGGGCCTTCGGATCGTGGATGCATCAGGGGCAGATCTGCATGACCACCGGCCGCCACCTTGTCCACGACTCCATCTATGACGAGTACATCGAACAGCTGGCCGAACGCGCTCGCAACCTGCCGGTCGGCAACCCCGCTACCGAGGAGGTCGCGATCGGACCGATCATCGACGAGAAACAGCGCACCCACGTCCGCGACATCCTCGACAAAGCCACAGCCGACGGTGCGACGCTTGTCGCCGGGGGACCGGGCGAAGGCGCCTTCGTCCCGCCCACAGTGCTCACAGATCTCAGCCCCTCGAACCCCGCCTGGGCGCAGGAGATCTTCGGCCCCGTCGCCCCGGTGGCCCGCTTCTCCACTCTCGAAGAAGCCGCCGAGATGGTCAACGCCAGCGAGTACGGTCTGTCCTTGGGCATCCTCGGCGATGTGGGGATGGCCATGGACCTGGCCGACCTCGTCGAAACCGGGAAGGTCCACATCAACGAACAGACCGTCTCCGACGAGGCCAACGTCCCCTTCGGCGGGATGAAGGAATCCGGCAACGGATCCCGATTCGGAGGGGCCGAGGCGAATATCGAAGCCTTCACCGAAACCCAATGGGTGACGATGCGCTCGTCCATCGCGCCGTACCCGTTCTGACCGACGCCACACCACCTCGGAGACATCGATGTCCACAACCTCCCCATCCGCATCCACGACCGGCTTCGCCTCGGCGGGGCGCTGGCCGGCAGTCCTGTGCTGGCTGGCCGTCGCCTTGGAGGGCTTCGACCTCGTCGTCCTCGGCGCGGTCATCCCCGAGCTGCTGGCAACCGGGGCCCTCGGATTCACCCCCGAGGCGGCCACGATGGTGGCCACCCTCAGTCTCGTCGGCGTCGGCCTCGGCGCCGTATCCGTCGGCCCCGTCGTCGACCGGATCGGGCGGCGGTGGGCGATCATCGGCTGCGTCATCGGCTTCAGCGTCTTCACCCTGCTCGTCGCATTCGCGCCGAACGTCGCACTGTTCACCATCTACCGGTTCATCGCCGGACTCTTCCTCGGTGCCGTGATGCCCAGTGCGCTCGCCTACATCAGCGAGTACAACAAGTCCGGCAAGACGGGTAAGGCCACGACCCTGACGATGACCGGCTATCACGCCGGTGCGGTGGCGATCTCCCTGCTCGCCGTCGCCTACTCCCACAACTGGCACCTGCTCTTCCTCACCGGCGGCATCGCGGGCCTCGTCATGGTTCCCCTTCTGATCTGGAAACTGCCCGAGTCCGAGGTCTTCCTCATCGCTCAGGAACTCAAGCGCAACCCCGCCGCTGTGCAGGCGGTGGACGCAGACGCCGACGATCCGGCCGGCACTGTCGACGCACAGGTGAAGACCGGAATGGCCGGACTCTTCTCAGGCAAGCTCGCGCTGGTGACCATCGGCGTGTGGGCGGCAAGCTTCATGGGCCTGCTGCTCGTCTACGGACTCAACACCTGGCTGCCGAAGATCATGGCCGACGCCGGCTACGAGGTCTCTGATTCGCTGGTCATGCTCTTCGTCATGAACATCGGCGCCGTCGTCGGACTCGTCCTGGCCGGCTGGTTGGCAGACAAACACGGGACGAAGAAGATCGTGCTCATGTGGTTCGTCCTCGCCGCGATCTTCCTCGCCGCTCTCTCGATCCCGATGACCAGCCAGGTGCTGCTCAATATCGCCGTGTTCATCACCGGAGTCTTTGTCTTCTCCGCCCAGGTGCTCGTCTACGCCTTCGTTTCGGCCATCTACCCGTCTCAGGCCCGCGGAACCGCGCTGGGCATGGCTTCGGGAATCGGGCGGATCGGCGCCATCGTCGGCCCCTTCATCACCGGCGCCCTCGTCACCGCGGGCATCGCCTATCCGTGGGGCTTCTACCTCTTCGCCGTCGTCGCCGTGCTCGGGTTCGTTGCCATGGCGATCGTTCCGAGATCCGTACGCTGAGGCCGCCGGCACCCGTGCAGTGACGTCAGTGGGGTTCGCTACGCTGAGTCCGTGACTCGGTGGATCGATGCCACGTTCGTTCGCGGCGGCACAAGCAAGGGACTGTTCTTCGGCGAATCCGCGCTGCCGTCGCTGAACTCGGACGGGGATACGGCGGTTTGGGACCGGCTCTTCACCTCGGCGATGGGCTCGCCCGATCCGTTCGGCCGCCAGCTCGACGGAATGGGCGGGGGAATCTCTTCTCTGTCCAAGATCGTCGTGGTGGCCGCCTCGGCGAGGGACGGGGTCGACCTCGACTACACGTTCGGTCAGGTCTCCGTCACCGAAGCGGCCGTCGACTACTCCGGCAACTGCGGGAATCTGTCGTCCGGGGTCGTGCCCTTCGCCCTGTCTGCCGGGCTGATCTCGGCCGCCGATGGATGGCACGTCTTTCGGCTGTTCAATACGAACACGCAGAAACTCGTCGACGTCACCCTGCCCGTCGTCGACGGGCAGGCCGAGGTTGCGGGCGATCTGGAGCTACCCGGAGTCAGCGGAACGGGCGCACCGGTCGAGCTCATCTACCCCGACCCGGCCGGCAGCCGCACCGCCGGACTCCTGCCGACGGGAAAGGCAGCCGAGTCCATCACCGCAGGTGGGGCGATATTCGAGGTCAGCCTCGTCGACGCCACTCTGCCGGTCGTCATCGCTCCGGGTGCTGCGATCAGACTCAAGGGCACCGAATCGCCGGAGGAGATCGACGCGAACGTGCATGCGATGGGCATGATCGAGCAGCTGCGCCGCAACGCCGCTGTGCGGATGGGTCTGTGTGAGTCGCCGGAGGACGCACCGGATGTCGTGCCGAAGGTCGCCGTGGTCACCGCCCCACAACCCACCCGGCTGCTCGACGGAACGACCCTGGCCGCCGAGGAGGCCGACCTGCCCGTGCGAATGATCTCCATGGGGCAGACGCACAAAGCCGTGCCTGGAACCGGAGCCATGTGCCTGGCCGCGGCCGCGCAGATCCCGGACACGATCATCAACCGCATCATTCGACGCTCGCGGCCCGGATCCGACACCGGGGACGAAGACAAAGAAGTCGGGCCGGAAGTGCGGCTGGCTACCCCCTCGGGCGTGGTCACGGCCGGTGCCGTGTTCGACGCGGACACGGTGACGGCCACCTCCCTCTTCCGCACGGCACGAGTGCTCATGCGGGGGCAGGTGGCCGTCAGGGACTAGGGCATGTCTCCTTTATTGGCGGAGCCATGTCAGGATCGCGCTGATCACG
>NZ_JBQDYQ010000062.1:0-16776 GCF_052105255.1 Brevibacterium sp. | reverse complement strand
GGGAGGGGTCAGTCGTCGGTGAGGGTGAGGCTGAATCCGCCGGCGATGAGGGAGCCGATGTTGTAGATGAAAGCCGCCAGGGTCGACAGCGCCGTCATCAGCACGATGTTGATGACCGCGATGATGAAGCCGGCAGCAACGACTCGGCCGAAGCCGAAGATCCCGATGATCCGCTCGGCCGACTCCGCGCCGGCGAGCTCGCTCATCGTCGATTCGAGGCCGCTCATCACACCGGTCGCCTGCAGCACGACCCAGAGCACGATGAACGCGACGATGGTGGCGATGCCGATCGCCACGGACATGAGGAACGACATCTTCATGACCGACCAGGGGTCGACCGCGGAGACGGTGAGGCGAACCGTGCGGGGGCCCTTCTTCTTGCTGCCCTTCCCGCTGTCGACCATGTTCTTCACGCCCATCTTCACGCTGCCGGAGCTGGCGCGGACGGTGTTCGCGGCATTTCCCATCACCGAGGTGGCGCCGCGGTTGCCGCCGTTCGATCCCTGGGAGCCCGATCCCTGCGATCCGGAGGCCGGTGCTCCGACCCCCTGGGAACCGGTCTGAGCACCCGATCCTTGAGATCCGGTGTGGGCCGATGGCGTCGATCCGGCCGAGGGCGCGCGGTTGGGCTTCGGCGAAGCCTTCGGTGCGGGAGGTGCGACGACGGTGGCGTTCTGGCTGTCGGGCCCCGAGGAACCGCGACCGGAATCGGATCCCTGTTTCGAGCCGGTTCCCGACCCGGAGTTCGAGCCCGACCCGGAGTTCGAACTCGCTCCGGCCGACTTCTCGTCCGACTTCGACGAGCCGGCCGTCAGACGGGTCGAGCCGCTCGACGTGCGTATGATCTTGCCTGAGCCTGGCTGTTTGCTATCGCTCACTCTTCCACATCCTCGTTGCCGGTCTGAGGCTCTGCGACCTCACCTTCCGGGACTTCGGCATCGTCTTCGCCTTCGATCTCGTCGTCGACCTCGGCTTCGGGCCCACGGGTCACTGCGATAATACGATCTTTCTTGCCCGGTTTCGCGAACACCACACCCATGGTGTTGCGTCCCTTCGCCGGAACTTCATCGATGCTCGATCGAACGATCTTACCGCGCTCCATGACCACGAGGACCTCCTCACCGTCTTCGACGATGAGTCCGCCTACCAAGTCTCCGCGCTGTTCGGTGATCTTCGCAACCCGGATTCCCAGGCCGCCGCGGCCCTGCAGACGGTATTCGTCGACGGGGGTGCGCTTGGCGTATCCGGCCTCGGTGACGACGAAGACATAGGTGTCGGGCTGGACGACGTCCATCGTCAGCAGCTCGTCGTCGTCCTTGAACTTCATACCGGTCACGCCCCCGGTGACCCGGCCCAGGGGACGGATCGACTCGTCGTCGGCGGCGAAGCGGATCGACATGCCCTTGCGCGAGATCAGCAGCAGGTGGTCATCGGCGCCGACGATGCGGGCCGAGACCAGTTCATCGGGCTGACCCTTGTATTCGCGCAGGTTGATGGCGATGACACCGCCGGTGCGGTTCGAGTCGTACTCACTCAGACGGGTCTTCTTCACCACACCGGAACGGGTGGCGAGGATGAGGAAGTCGGCCACCTCGTAGTCACGGATCGACAGCACCTGTGCGATCGACTCGCCCGGCTGGAGGGCGAGCAGGTTCGCCACATGCTGGCCCTTGGCATCGCGTGAGCCCTCGGGCAGCTCATAGGCCTTCGCCCGGTACACGCGTCCGGTGTTCGTGAAGAACAGCAGCCAGTTGTGGGTGGAGGTGACGAAGAACTGTTCGACGACGTCGTCGCCGCGCAGCGCGGCACCCTTGATGCCCTTGCCGCCTCGGTGCTGGGCACGGTAGAGGTGCGTCTGGGTCCGCTTCGCGTAGCCGCCGCGAGTGATCGTGACGACGACCTCCTCCTCGGGGATGAGGTCCTCCATGGAGACGTCTCCGTCGAAGCCGGCGAGGATCTTCGTGCGGCGGTCATCACCGTAGCGTTCGACGATCTCGTCGAGTTCCTCGGACACGATCTCACGTTGGCGAGACGGGGTTTCGAGGATGTGCTTGTATTCGGCGATCTGCGCCTCGATCTTCTCGGCCTCTTCCTGGATCTTCAGACGTTCCAGGGCGGCCAGACGGCGCAGCTGCAGATCGAGGATCGCATTCGCCTGGATCTCGTCGACCTCGAGCAGCTCCATCAGACCGGTCCGTGCCTCGTCCGAGGACGGGGAACGGCGGATCAGGGCGATGACCTCGTCGAGGGCGTCGAGGGCCTTGAGGTAGCCGCGCAGGATATGGGCGCGTTCCTCGGCCTTGCGCAGACGGAACTGAGTGCGGCGGACGATGACTTCGATCTGGTGCTTGACCCACAGGCGCAGGAACGAGTCGATGCTCAGCGTGCGCGGCACGCTGTCGACGAGGGCCAGCATGTTCGCGGAGAAGTTCTCCTGCAGCGAGGTGTGCTTGTACAGGTTGTTGAGCACGACCTTGGCCACGGCATCGCGCTTGAGCACGATGACCAGGCGCTGACCGGTGCGTCCCGAGGACTCATCGCGCAGATCCGCGATGCCGGCGACCTTGCCGTCCTTGACATAGGAGGCGATCTTCGCGGCCAGAGTGTCCGGGTTGACCATGTACGGCAGCTGGGTGACGACGAGGCAGGTGCGGCCCTGGATCTCTTCGACCTCGACGACGGCGCGCTGGGTGATCGATCCGCGGCCGGTGCGGTAGGTGTCCTCGATGCCCTTGCGGCCGAGGACCGTCGCGCCCATCGGGAAGTCCGGTCCCTTGATGAGGCCGAGAAGGGCCTCGAGCGCCTCTTCCTTGCTCGCCTCCGGGTGGGACAGCAGCCACTGCGCGCCGGCGGCGACCTCGCGGAGGTTGTGCGGAGGTATGTTCGTGGCCATGCCCACGGCAATTCCCGCCGAGCCGTTGACCAGGAGGTTCGGGAACCTGGAGGGCAGAACCATGGGTTCTTGGTTGCGCCCGTCATAGTTGTCCTGGAAGTCGACGGTGCCTTCTTCGATGTCCCGGACCATCTCCATGGCCAGGGGCGCCATCTTGCACTCGGTATAACGGGGGGCGGCCGCACCGTCGTCGCCCGGGGACCCGAAGTTGCCCTGACCGGAAACGAGAGGGTAGCGCATCGTCCACGGCTGCACGAGGCGGACCATGGCGTCGTAGATCGCCGTGTCGCCGTGCGGGTGGTACTGGCCCATGACGTCGCCGACGACGCGGGAGCACTTGGAGAAGTTCCGGTCGGGACGGTAGCCGCCGTCGAACATCGCGTAGAGGACGCGACGGTGGACGGGTTTGAGTCCGTCGCGGACGTCCGGCAGGGCACGTCCGACGATCACGCTCATCGCGTAGTCGAGGTAGGACCTCTGCATTTCGAGGTTGAGATCAACCTGTTCGATCCGGTTGATGTCTGTTCCGATATCGTTCTCGTCGGCCAATGTGGGCTCTTCCCTTGTGTTCGAACCGTGTCCGGTTGGATCTCAACCGTGTGCGGCGGCGATTGGTGCGTGCAAAGAATGGGTGCGGTGCATCCGGTCTCCCACCCTCACCGAGGCGGCTGCCCGGTGAGGGTGGATGCTCAGATGTCGAGGAAGCGGACGTCCTTCGCGTTCTCCTGGATGAAGCGGCGACGCGAATCCACGTCGTCGCCCATGAGGACGGTGAAGATCTCGTCGGCGACGATCGCATCGTCGAGCGACACCTGCTTGAGCAGCCGGTGGTCGGGATCCATCGTCGTCTCCCACAGCTCTTCGTAGTTCATCTCGCCCAGACCCTTGTAGCGCTGGATCGCGAGATCCTTCGGCAGTCGCTTGCCGGCGGCCCGACCGGTCTCGAGCAGTCCGTCGCGTTCCTTGTCGGTGTAGGCGAACTGGTGCGGGGCGTTCGACCACTTGATGCGGTAGAGCGGCGGGGTGGCGAGGTAGACGTAGCCGTGTTCGATGAGCGGCTTCATGTACCGGAAGATCAGCGTCAGCAGCAGGGTCGTGATGTGCTGACCGTCGACATCGGCGTCGGCCATGAGGACGATCTTGTGATAGCGGAGCTTCTCGAGGTCGAACTCCTCACCGATGCCTGTGCCGAAGGCCGTGATCATCGCCTGGACTTCGTTGTTGCCCAAGGCCCGGTCGAGGCGAGCCTTTTCGACGTTGAGGATCTTTCCGCGCAGCGGCAGGATCGCCTGAGTGTTCGGGTTGCGGCCCTGAGTCGCCGAGCCGCCGGCCGAGTCACCCTCGACGATGAAGACTTCGGATACGAAAGGGTCCTTCGACTGGCAGTCCTTGAGTTTGCCGGGCATACCCGAGGACTCGAGCAGTCCCTTGCGGCGAGTGGCCTCACGAGCCTTGCGAGCGGCCAAGCGGGCCTGGGAGGCCTGCAGCGCCTTGCGCACGACGTCCTTGGCCTGGGCCGGGTTCGACTCGAACCAGTGTCCGAGTTCGTCACGGACCACGCGCTGGACGAAGCCCTTGACCTCGGAGTTGCCGAGCTTCGTCTTCGTCTGACCCTCGAACTGGGGATCGCCGAGCTTGACGGAGATGACGGCCGTGAGCCCCTCGCGGATGTCATCGCCGGTGAGGTTCGGGTCCTTGTCGCGCAGCAGCTTCTGTTCCTTCGCATACGCGTTGACCAGCGAGGTCAGAGCCGTCCGGAAGCCCTCTTCGTGGGTGCCGCCCTCATGGGTGTTGATGACGTTGGCGTAGGTGTGGACCGACTCGTTGTACGACGTCGTCCACTGCATCGCGATCTCGAGCGCAAGAGTCTGTTCGCCCTCTTCGGCTTCGAAGACGATGACATCGGGATGGACGAGATCGGCCTTCTTCGTCGAGTTGAGGTATTCCACATAGTCGAGCAGACCGTTCGCGTATTCGTAGGTGACGGTGCGCGGCTTCCACTCGGTCGCCTCGTCCTCGTCGATCTGAACATCGTCGTCATCGACTTCGTTGTGGCGCTCATCGGTGAGGCTGATCTTCAGGCCCTTGTTGAGGAAGGCCATCTGCTGGAAGCGCGCACGGAGGTATTCGTAGGAGAAGTCCGTAGTCTCGAAGATCGAGCCGTCGGGCCAGAAGGTCACGGTCGTGCCGGTCTCGTCGGTGGCGTCTCCGCGCTGCAGCTCGCCAGTGGGCACGCCCCGGACGAAGTCCATCGTCCACGTGTACCCGTCACGTCTGACCTCGACAGCGAGTCGTTCGGACAGTGCGTTGACGACGGTCGAACCCACACCGTGAAGACCGCCTGCCACGGCATATCCGCCGCCGCCGAACTTTCCGCCGGCGTGGAGGATCGTGAGGATCACCTCGACGGTCGGCTTGCCCTCGGTGGGGTGCATGGCCACGGGCATGCCACGGCCGTCATCGGCGACGCGGACGCCGCCATCGGGGAGGATGGTGACCTCGATATGATCGCAATAGCCGGCCATCGCCTCATCGACGGAGTTGTCGACGATCTCCTGAACGAGGTGGTGGAGACCGCGTTCCGAGGTCGAACCGATGTACATGCCGGGTCGTTTCCGGACTGCCTCGAGACCCTCGAGTACAGTGATGTCGCCGGCATCATAATGAGGCTGATCCTCGGTCGTCATATGACTCCTTGTTCGGATGGTCGCTATCAGCTCCTCATTCTACCGCGCCGAACGCTGAAATGCCCGTAAGCGGCCTGTGAAGGCGTATTTCCCGAATTTTCGTGCCGCAGATGTACCCCCGGGCAGGTCAGGGAGCGCCTATGGCCGTTTGAGGCCTTCTGTGTTCTTCTCAGAAATGCACGGGGGTTCTTCTCAGAAATACAGGGATACTTCCGGGAATTTCGCCGAGGTGGCTGCCCACTTCACCCGAATGTGTCCCGAGGTCCGCGGCCGGCCACCGATCGTCGACCGCGTTTGAAGCTGCGTCCCTGTGGCCCCTTGATCTCGATCTCCGTGATCGTCGCCGAGCCCAGTCCCTCCTCGAGCTTGCGCAGGATCGTCGGTCTGAGCACCCGCAGCTGGGTTGCCCAGGTCGTCGAGTCAGCGGCGATGACGAGCAAGGGAGGAGAGAAGTCGACGGGAGTCGCGTGCTGGGCCACCTGGGGTCCGACGAGGTCGGGCCACCGGCCGAGCACCTTGCCGATGTCGAGTGAGGACGACCAGCCGCGGTCCGAGATGAGCGACCCGAGCACGGATGACACGGTCTTCGGGTCACGGCCGTCTCTGCCCGATCCGGAGTAGACGGCTTCGCCGCGCAGGCGGGAACGGCGACGGCTGCGAACGAACTTCGCTTCGGTGACCTCCATCCGTCGGACTCGGTCAAGGGCTTCGAGTGCGGCGACGGGAGTGGAGTAGTCCCGGTCGATGCCGCTCATGATGTGCTGCTCTGCAGGAGTCGGGACTGGTCGATTCGGATTCCCTCGAGGCCATCGGGCAGATCGGAGTCGACGGCCGCAGTGATGAAGACCTGCTCGGCCGATGTCACTCTGGACGCCAGACGCTGACGCCGACCGGTGTCGAGTTCGGCGAAGACGTCATCGAGGACGAGGATCGGCTGTTCGGCGGCGCTGCCGGCATCGGCAGAGAGCAGATCCCATCCAGCCAGCTGCATGGCCAGCGCCAGCGACCAGGTCTCTCCATGAGAGGCGTAGCCCTTCGCCGGATGGGTTCCGATCATCAGCGACAGGTCATCGCGACCGGGTCCGTGCAGGGTCAGTCCGCGCTCGATCTCCGTCGTCCGGCGGCGGTCGAGGGCCGCCAGCAGCAGCTCCTTGCAGTCGGCAGCGGATGCTGCCGGCGAGTAGTCGATGCGCGAGTCATAGGCGATATGAGCACCTTGCCGCTCAAGTCGGGCGTCGGCGGCGATGTAGGCGAAGTTCGTCTGCAGCGGCTCGACGATATCGGCGAGGATCCGCTGCCTGCCGAAGACGAGCTCGGCCGCAGAGTCCGCGTAGGCCATGTTCCAGATGTCGAGAGTCGTCTCGAGGCCGGGATCGCGATCCTCGCGGAGTCGTTTGAGCAGAGCATTGCGCTGTTTGAGTGCCCGCTCGAAGTCCGTGATGATCGAGGCGAAGCGGGGATTGCGGGCCACGACGAGAGTGTCGATCCAGGACCGGCGTTCGGCAGGTTCGCCTCTCACCAGGCTGAGGTCCTCGGGAGCGAAGACGACACAGGAGACGAGGCCGAGGATGTCTTTGAGCTTGACCGCGTTGCGGTTGACCCGGGCCCGGTTGGCGCCTTTGGCCTGGATGGTCACCTCGACGGTGGCGTGCCGCTGATCCCGGTTGACCAGTGCGGACACGGTCGCAGCCGGTCTGTCCTCGTGGACGAGTGGAGCGTCGAAGGCCACCCGATGGGAGCGCTGATGAGCGAGGTACCCGATCGCCTCGACGATATTGGTCTTACCGGTCCCGTTGTCGGCCACGAATGTGGTGACTCCGGGTGAGAACTCGAGGTCGAGCTCGGGATACGACCGATAGTCACGCAGGGAGAGTCGGGATATCCACATTCAGATGCGCGTGGGCATGAGCAGATAGCGGTAGGACTCGTCGGCGGGTCCGTCGAGTTCTTTCTGCCCTGAGATGATCACCGGTTTCATCGGCTGTGTGAAGGAGAAGTTCACATAGGGACTCTCGACAGCGGCGAGGCCCTCGGCGATGTAGTGCGGGTTGAATCCGACGGTGATCTCGTCGCCCTGCAGGGTGGCTTCGACGGCTTCGGAGGCCTGAGCGTCGTCACCGGTGCCGGCATGCAGGGTGAGCATGCCGTCGGTGACCTCGAAGCGCAGCGGGGTGTTGCGTTCGGCCACGAGCGAGACGCGGCGAACGGCCTCACGCAGCACAGCGGTCTCCACGATGGCATGGATCGGAACCGACTCCGGGAACAGCGACCGGACCTTCGGGTATTCGCCCTCGATGAGCAGCGAGGTGGTGACTCGACCGGCCGAGGTGAAGGAGATGAGGTCCTTGCCGGCATCGGTGCTCAGACCGATCGTGACATCGCCGCCGAGGGACTTCGAGACATCGGAGAGCGTGCGCCCACGCAGCAGGGCCACGGCCGAGACGTCGGGGCGGCCCGGGTTCCAGGTGAATTCGCGAACGGCCAGACGGTAGCGGTCGGTGGCGAGCATCGTGACCTTCTCGCCCTCGATCTCGACTCTCACGCTGGTGAGGATCGGCAGGGTGTCGTCCTTCGAGGTCGCGATCGTGACCTGTGAGACGGCGTTCTGGAACTCACCGGCAGAGACGGTGCCCGAGTCGTCGGGGATCTGCGGCAGTGCCGGGTACTCAGCCACAGGCATCGTCATCAGCGAGAAGCGAGAGGAGCCGCAGGTGACGTCGACCTTCGCATCGATCTGCTCGAGGGTGACCTCCTGGTTCGGCAGCGCCTTAGAGATGTCAGCGAGCAGACGACCGGAGACCAGCACAGTTCCCGCGGAGGCGACATCGGCGACGATCTCGACGCGGGAGGAGACTTCGTAGTCGAAGACAGCCAGGCGCACTGTGCCGCCCGCTTCGGCGGTGATGAGGATGCCGGTGAGGACCGGAGCGGAAGGACGGTTGGGCAGAGTCTTGGTAGCCCAGGCAACAGCGTCAGCGAGAACGTCGCGATTGACTTTGAACTTCAAGGGGGATGCTTCCGCGTTCACTTTACTCCTTCGGGGTGGCCACCCGACCTGCACTGGGCATCTGGCACAAGATTCCGGGTTGCGAGTCACAGGCTCGATACTGCTCGGAAAACTTTACACAGCCTATCCGATTTGTGCCCACCTCAGGAGTGCCCGCCGAAAAGGGCCGCCAAGGGCTGCCAGCAGAGTGAATCTCGCATTAGAGAATCACTCGAGATCCTGTGTTCGAATATTCGGCAGCTCGGCACCTGTGTCGAACTCGAGGCCCCGAGCTCGAAGCTCATCCACCGCAGCAGTCGGTGGCGGTCGCCCTCTGAAGAGTTGAATTCACTTGGTAGAAGTATCAGCACCTGTGGAGACTGTGGACAAGTGCCGCTTACCCCAGAGTAATCAAGGGTTCTGACCGACTATGGACTTGTGGATGCCATGTGCACCGCGACCGAGGCGTCGGTGGGCGCTTGGGTAAACACAAGCATGTAGTTCACATCTTTCCACCCGTGCAGCAGTTCTGTCCACCGGTCTGTCCCCAGCTGTGAGCAATTGTCCCCAGGGTTATCCACAGATGTGTATGACGTCTTCTATAGGCGGTGCTGTTGTTTAATGCGGTTTGTGAGTTCGGTGACCTGCGTGTAGACGGCCCGTCGTTCGGCCATCTGAGTTCGAATCTTCTTGTTCGCGTGCATCACGGTCGTGTGATCGCGTCCACCGAAGGCCTGTCCGATCTTCGGCAGGGACAGGTCGGTGAGCTCACGGCACAGATACATGGCGATCTGTCTGGCCGTGGTCAGCGTCCGGGACCGGGAGGTTCCGCACAGGTCGTCGAGGGTGAGGCTGAAGTAGGCAGCGGTCTGGCCCATGATGTCCGCGGCCGAGACAGCGGGGGTGTCATCCGGGGTGATGAAGTCCTTGAGGACGGTCTCTGCCAAGGAGACGTCGATCTGCTGATCGTTGAGGTTGGCGAAGGCCGTCACCCGGATGAGGGCGCCTTCGAGTTCGCGGATGTTCGAGGACACCCGGGAGGCGATGTATTCGAGGACGTCATCGGGGACGTCGAGGTGTTCGGCCGCGGCCTTGCGGCGCAGAATGGCGAACCGGGTCTCCATATCCGGCGGCTGCACGTCCGTGAGCAGACCCCATTCGAATCGGGAACGCAGCCGCTCCTCGAAGCCCTTGAGCATCTTCGGCGGCTGATCGGAGGTGATGACGACCTGTTTGGCCTCATTGTGCAGAGCATTGAAGGTATGGAAGAACTCTTCGACGGTCGCATCCTTGCCTTGCAGGAACTGGATGTCGTCGATCATGAGGATGTCGACCTCCCGGTAACGGCGCTGGAAGGCAGGCCGCAGGGCGTTCGACGTCTTCGACGAGCCGATCGTGTTGATGAAGTCGTTGACGAACTCTTCGCTGGAGACGTATTTCACCCGGATCTCGGGGAACAGCTGAGTCGCGTAGTAGCCGATCGCATGGAGCAGGTGAGTCTTGCCCAGTCCCGAGTCCCCATAGATGAACAGGGGGTTGTACGCCTTGGCCGGAGCCTCGGCCACGGCGAATGCCGCGGCGTGGGCGAACCTGTTGGACGCGCCGATGACGAAGGTGTCGAAGGTGTACTTCGGGTTGAGCTGGGCGACGCCGGGAGCATCGATGGGCGGACCCATCGGGGCGGCGGTCGCCTCGGCGATCTTCATCTCACGGTCGGTCATGCCCGACTCGGCCGGGTCCTGAGGCTGCTGCTGGGCGGGCATCTGCCTCGCCGGAGGTGCCGACGTCTCCGCCTGCGGCATCTGAGTACTCGGGGTCTGCGCGGCGGGTTGGCCCTGGCCTGGTTGGCCCTGGTTCGGCTGGGGGATTTGAGGAGTCGACTGATCGGCGGGGGTCGGTCGCACCGGTTCGGCCGCCTCGGCGGGGGCGGGTTCCGGTGTGCCCGTCGTCGAGGTGGAGGTGACCGGATCGATGGGGACCTGGGTTCCCGGGGTCGGCTCCCCGATGAGGTCTTCGAAGCGGATCGGCACGTCGAGTTCCGGATCGACGACGAAGCCGAAGGTCACGTCGAACCCGAGAACCTTGGAGAACTCCCTGGTCAGAGGGCCGAGCAGCCGGGTCTCAATGGTGCGACGGGTGTGTTCGTCGCGCACGGCGAGGAGGACGAGGGCATTGTCGACGAGGGCTTTGGGCACGGCGAGGGAGAGGAATCCCTTCTGGTGCGACGTGAGGTTCGGGTCCTGTTCCAGGTTTGAGACCACCGTGCGCCAACGGCTGATGAGCTCATTTTTGGAATTCGACACCGTCACATTTCCTCAGCTTTCAAAAAATTGGTTCTGGCGTGATCCACACCTGTGCATGACTTCCACATAGTTTTCCACAGAATGTGGACTCTTGCCGACTCAACCTGGTGAATCTCCACACTCGTGGATTAGCTTGTGGAAAACTACATGGGTGTGACTTGTGGACGCGCGTCGGTGACGGGAACGCGAACGGTGATGAATCTCGGGCGAGCGTGACGTGGAACATGCCGATCCCGTTTGACCGCTCGGAATGCGCCTCGCTAAGATGGAGTGTCCTGTGTACCGGGCTTCATCCGATTATCCTGATTATCTTTTGGCTCTTATGCACAGGAGTGCTCGGCGGTCGAGACTCGCACCGCCGTTTTTTGTGAGAACGCACCGGCGTTCGCCCGCAACCTAGAAATCGGAGACTGAAGTGAGCAAGCGTACATTCCAGCCCAATAACCGTAAGCGCGCCAAGAAGCACGGCTTCCGTCTGCGTATGCGCACCCGCGCCGGACGCTCGATCCTGGCTGCACGTCGTCGCAAGGGACGTTCCGACATTTCGGCCTGAGCATGCTTGACGCGGCACATCGGATCCGCAGCGGCGAAGACTTCAGACGAATCTTCAGAGCCGGGGTCCGGGTGCGCACAGAGCATCTCATGGCGCACAGCCTGAGAGACACCGATGATACCCACGCTGCGCGCGTGGGTTTCATCGTATCCAAGGCCGTCGGAAACGCCGTGGTGCGCAACCGCACCAAGCGTCGTCTGCGCGAGATCATGCGTGCGCGTCTCGGTGAGCTGAGAACAGGAGATCTGTTCGTCATCCGGGCGCTGCCGCATGCGGGACGGGCCGACTTCGCCATTCTGTCTGCCGAAGTCGACGAGCTGCTGATCAAGGCAGAGAAGAAGCTGGAACGTCGTGGACGCCGAGCATGATCTGAAACATGTCTCCGAGGTGCCCCGACGGCCGGCCGGTTTCTGGCCCACACTCGGCTGGATCGTCCTGGTCGGTCCGAGGATGCCGTTCGTCTGGTTCATCCGCGCCTATCGGATCGTGATCTCTCCTCTCTACGGCCAAGTGTGCCGCTATTATCCCAGCTGCTCCATGTACGGTCTCGAAGCGTTCGAGATACACGGAGTTCTCAAGGGAGTGGTGTTAACTGGGTGGCGCATACTGCGCTGCAACCCGTGGTCGCACGGCGGCGTCGACCATGTGCCGGGATCGGCGCGGGAGGCCAGGTCGAAGACCATCCACCGCGGTCAGGCACACAGTTAGAACATATTGAACTCGCAGTCCGCGAGCGAGCGCGAACAAGCGGACTGCCCCGGGGCACACGTCGTGTCGCGCACACCTGTGAACAATGGCAAAATGAACGACGCGCCAGCATCGTTGTAACGAGGAGAACTGAATGGACTGGATGGACAAGCTGCTCTACCCGCTGCAGTGGGTAGTTGCTTGGATCCTCGCGATCTTCCACGAGATCTTCACCGCGATCGGCCTGCCTGCCGACAGCGGTTGGACCTGGGTGCTCTCGATCGCCGGACTGACCGTGGTGATCCGTGCTCTCCTCATCCCTCTCTTCGTCTACCAGATCAAATCGCAGCGCAAGATGCAGCTGCTGCAGCCGGAGATCCAGCGTCTGCAGGCGAAGTACAAAGGCAAGAAGGACCAGTACTCTCGCCAGGCCATGGCCGAAGAGCAGATGGCACTGTTCCGCGACAACAAGACCAGCCCCTGGGCATCGTGCCTGCCGCTGCTCGTGCAGATGCCGATCTTCTTCTCGCTCTTCCGCGTCATCCACAACATGCCGAAGGTCGCCGAGGGCTCTGTCGGCGCGATCGGCGGCTTCACTCAGCAGCTGGCGATTCAGGCCGAGAACTCCTCGATCTTCGGCATCAGCCTTTCGGCGGTCTTCACCGACCCAGGCTTTGCAGTCAAGCTGCTGACCGGTGTGCTCATCGTCGTCATGGCCGCCACCATGTTCATCACCCAGAAGCAGATGATGGCGAAGAACATGTCGGAGTCGGCGATGGCCAACCCGATGATGCAGTCGCAGAAGATGCTGCTCTATGTGATGCCTCTCGTCTTCGGCATCGGCGGCATCTACTTCCCGCTCGGTGTCCTCATCTACTGGCTGGTCTCGAACACCTGGACGATGGCTCAGCAGCACATGGTCATCCGCAATATGCCCGCGCCCGGCTCGAAGGCCGAGAAGGAGATGCTTGAGCGCAAGGCTCGCAAGGGCAAGGCCGTGAAGCAGGATGAGCTCAAGGGCTCGACCGTCACCGAGGAGGCCCCGAAGAAGAGCGGCCAGCGGCAGCAGCCTGTGAGCAAGAACCGTAAAAAGAACAAGAAGCGCTGAGGACAGACATGACCGAAGAGAAGACTGACGAGACCTCCGAACAGACACCGGAAGAGACTTCGGAGGAGACCTCGACGAAGCCGAGCCGTGCCGAACTCCTCGAAGAAGAGGGTGAGATCGCCGCGGACTACCTCGAAGAGCTGATGGATCTGGCCGACATCGACGGCGATATCGACATCGATGTCGCTGACGGTCGTGCGCAGCTGTCCATCGTCTGCGAGGACGACGAGGACTCGAACCTGAGTACCCTCCTCGGCCGTGAGGGCCGGACCCTCGGTGCGCTGCAGGAACTCAGCCGTCTGGCCGTGCAGACGCAGACCGGTCAGCGGTCGTGGCTGATGCTCGATATCGACGGCTTCCGCAACAGCCGTCGCGAAGAGCTGGTCAAGAAGGCCAAGCGTGCCATCGACGAGGTCAAGGACGGCGGCGAAGAATTCGCGTTCAAACCGATGAACAGCTTCGAACGCAAGATCGTCCATGACCAGGCAGCCCGCGCCGGTTTGGTCTCGGAGTCCGAGGGTGAGGGCGACGGTCGTCATGTCGTCATCCGGCTCGCCGATGACTGATCAGCCCGAGAACGACACCGAGCTCTCGGACGAGACCGAGCTCTCGAACGAATCGACGACATCGGAGATCGAGTCGCCTCCGCCCGGCACCGAAGAGTACTTCGGTGCGGCTTATCCTGCCGCGCAGCGGTATGCCGAGCACTTGGCCACGACCGGAATCGACTGGGGGCTCATCGGTCCGCGTGAGGTCGATCGCCTGTGGACTCGGCATATTCTCAATTGTGCTGTGGTCGCCGAGCATATCGGTGAGAACGAAGTCGTCGGCGACGTCGGCAGCGGAGCCGGCCTGCCCGGAATTCCGATCGCGCTGCTGCGCCCGGAGGCGAAGATCGTCCTGATCGAGCCGATGGAACGTCGCGTCGAATGGCTGAACATGGTCGTCGATGATCTGGGTATTGAGAATGTGCGCATCGTTCGCGCACGGGTCGAGGAACTCGTCGACGAGGAGATGTTCACGGTCGTGACTGCACGTGCGGTCAAGGCGATGACGACCCTCATCGAATGGACCCGCGAGGTCATCAGCCCCGGAGGACGGATCCTCGCCCTCAAGGGAGCTTCGGTCGAAGGTGAGCTTGCCAAGGCGAAGAAGCTGATCAAACGGTATCGATTCGCGCAGCCCGAGATCCATATCGTTGATGGCGGCGGCATCCTCGAGGTTCCGAGTCGTGTCGTCGAGATAGTCAAGAAATAGTACGAAGTAGAGTTGGTCTAGGCTGGATGAGAGCCTTGTGAAACCGATGGATGATGGAGTGCGCCCTATGCCGATCATGGATGAGTCGTCTCCCATTGGTGCCGCGATTGCACGGGACAACCGGCGAGCGGATCGACTGTCGCAGACAACCTTTCCACGGCCGGACTCGACCCGCATCTTCACGATCGCGAACCAGAAGGGCGGCGTCGGAAAGACGACGACGGCGGTGAACATCGCGGCTGCCCTGGCCAATCAGGGACTCAACGTCCTGCTCATCGACATCGATCCCCAGGGCAATGCGAGCACCGCCCTGGGCATCGACCATTATTCCGAGGTCACGAGCATCTATGACGTCCTCATCGACGATGTTCCGATGCGCGAGGCTGTGGCACAGTGTCCGGACTTCGACACTCTCAAGTGTGTGCCGGCCACCATCGACCTCGCCGGCGCGGAGATCGAACTCGTGTCCCTCGTCGCGCGCGAGCAGAGACTGCAGCGTGCCCTGGGTATCTATCTCAAAGAAGAGGAAGCAGCCGGAGACCGCGTCGACTACATCATCATCGACTGCCCGCCGAGCCTCGGTCTGCTGACAGTGAACGCCTTCGTGGCAGCTCGCGAGGTCCTCATTCCGATCCAGTGCGAATACTATGCACTCGAGGGACTGAGCCAGCTGCTCAAGAACATCCAGCTCATCCAGAAGCATCTCAATCCTGAGCTCACGATCTCCACGATTCTGCTGACGATGTATGACGGTCGGACGAACCTCAGCGCTCAGGTCGCCGAGGATGTGCGCACCCACTTCCCGGAGCAGGTGCTCGGCACTGCTATCCCGAGATCGGTGAGGATCTCCGAGGCACCGAGCTATGGCCAGACCGTGATCTCATATGACCCACATTCCAGCGGTGCCCTGTCGTATCGGGAAGCAGCTGAAGAGATAGCGAATCGAGGAGTAAGTCGTGGCTGAACGCAAGAAGAGGGGCCTGGGGCGCGGGCTCGGAGCATTGATCCCCGACGCGAACTCCAACGATCGTCCGGTCGATGTATTCTTCTCCGGCGGGAACACGGAGGATGGCAAGGCTGAGACGAAGACGCCTCGCTCTTCGCGGACCGACCCTGCTGCGTCGATGCAGTCATCTCGGCGACGCAAGCCGAAGGCTAGGCCGACCAAGGATTCGACCTCCAACGCCTCACCGTCCAAGGCTTTTCAGTCCAAAGCAGACGAAGCGCAGTCCGCTGAAACGACGTCGACCGGTTCGACATCAGCGTCGAAATCGTCGTCTGCCAGGACGTCTGCGTCCACTCCCGCAGGGTCGAAGTCGACCGCTTCGAAGTCGACCGCTTCGAAGTCCACCGGTACGAAGTCGACTAGTTCCAAGTCGAGCACGACGAAGACATCCAAGGCGAAGACGTCGACGGGTAAGGCAGGTGCCGCGAAAGCCCCGACGGCTAAGGCGAGTCCTGCGAAGACGAACGGGGGCAATGCCTCCAAACCAACTTCTGCTGCCAAAACGACCACCCCGAAGACGAAGGCAGGGCCATCCGCTTCCGCGGCACCGGCTGAGGACGCAGAGAAGGCTCCTGCAGCCGCGAAAGCGAGTACGCGGAAGACTTCCTCCCCGGCCTCGGTTTCCGGTTCGGCAATTAGCGACAGTGATGTTGCACCTATAGAGTCGAGTGCGGTTGCGCAGTCCGATTCGACTCCCGCACATGACAACGCTTCGGCTGACGTCGTTCCAGATGAACGCACCGATGCGCAGGAGACCGAGTCCGCAAACGCAGCCGCGGCCGCTCCGTCGCCGGAGGATGACGTCCGGGAAACTCATCCCGGCGTGTACAGGTCTTCCGGTCGCAGCAGCGACGACGCTGAGGATGATGAGAAAGCGTCGTCAGCAGACGCGGCTGGTGACAATGCTGTCAGGACTACTAATGTAGTCGCTGCTGGCCCAGCCGACGCTCAAGACGAGGGCGAGCCGGTTACTTCGGCGGCAACGGATTCCTCGTTCTCAGCCCTTTCGGAATCGACTGAGCACTCGACTTCCTCCGGCACGTCTGAAGAGTCCGGTGAGTCGAACACGGCTGAAGGCGCTGATGACGGCGATGCCGACGAGTATGACGGCGTTGAGTCCATTCCGGATACCGAGTTCGGTGAGATCGACGTTGATCTCATCGATGCGAACCCACGACAGCCACGCACTGTCTTCGACGAAGATCTGTTGGCTGAGCTCGTCCACAGCATTCGTGAGATCGGGGTCCTTCAGCCTGTCGTCGTCAGGCAGAAGCCCAGCGACCGTTCGCGGTTCGA
>NZ_JBQDYQ010000061.1:0-17026 GCF_052105255.1 Brevibacterium sp. | reverse complement strand
CACGTCGCCGCCTTCGAAGAGCTCGACAACCTCAACTTCGTCATCAACTGCAACCTGCAGCGCCTCGACGGACCCGTCCGCGGCAACGGCAAGATCATGCAGGAGCTCGAGTCCTACTTCCGCGGTGCCGGCTGGAACGTCATCAAGGTCGTCTGGGGACGCGAATGGGACGCGCTGCTTGCCAAGGACCGCGACGGCGCACTCGTCAACCTTATGAACACCACCCCCGACGGCGACTACCAGACCTACAAGGGTGAGTCCGGCGGGTTCGTGCGCGACAACTTCTTCGGCCGCGACCCGCGGACGAAAGCGATGGTCGAGGACTACAGCGACGAGCAGATCTGGAACCTCAAGCGCGGCGGCCACGACTACCGAAAGGTCTTCGCCGCCTACAAGGCAGCGATGGAGCACACCGGACAGCCCACCGTCATCCTCGTCAAGACGGTCAAGGGCTACTCCCTCGGACCGCACTTCGAGGCGCGGAACGCCACGCACCAGATGAAGAAGCTCACGGTCGACGATCTCAAGCTCGCCCGCGACCACTTCCAGATCCCGATCTCGGACAAGGAACTCGAAGACAACCCGAAGCTGCCTCCGTACTACCACCCGGGCGTCGACGCACCCGAGATCAAGTACATGCAGGAGCGCCGCGCGGAGCTCGGCGGCTACTCCCCCGAGCGTCGATCGACCCATATCGATCTCAAGATGCCCTCGGACAAGGCCTACCAGGCCGGTCGTCGTGGATCAGGCAAACAGGAGATCGCCACCACGATGGGCTTCGTGCGCGTGCTCAAGGACCTCATGCGGGAGAAGGAGTTCGGTCACCGGATCGTGCCGATCATCCCCGACGAGGCTCGCACCTTCGGCATGGACTCGTTCTTCCCGACGGCGAAGATCTACAATCCCCACGGGCAGAACTACATCTCCGTCGACCGTGACCTGTTCCTGGCCTACAAGGAGGCCACGGACGGTCAGCTGCTCCACGTCGGCATCAACGAGGCTGGAGCGACCGCGGCGCTGACCGCGGTCGGCACCTCGTACGCCACGCACGGCGAACCGATGATCCCGTTCTACATCTTCTACTCGATGTTCGGGTTCCAGCGCACCGGTGACTTCTTCTGGGCCGCCGGAGATCAGATGGCTCGCGGCTTCGTCCTCGGCGCCACCGCGGGGCGCACCACTCTGGTGGCCGAGGGCCTGCAGCACGCCGACGGACATTCGCACGTGCTGGCCTCGACCTACCCGTCGGTGGTCTCCTACGACCCGGCCTTCAGCTATGAGATCGCGCATATCGTCAAGGACGGCATCCACCGGATGTACGATCCTGCCGATGACCGGGACTCCGACGTGCTCTACTACATCACGATGTACAACGAGCCGATGGTCCAGCCGGCCGAACCGGAAGATCTCGACGTCGAGGGCGTGCTCAAGGGCCTCTACCTGCTGAAGAAGGGTCCCGACAATGGTGGCCCGAAGGTTCAGCTGATGGCCTCCGGGGTCGGTGTGCCGTGGGTGCTCGAAGCACAGGAGCTGCTCGATCAGGACTGGGGCGTCTCGGCCGATGTCTGGTCGGTCACCTCGTGGACAGAGCTGCGCCGTGACGGACTCGACGCTGAGAACGAGCGTCTGAAGAACCCCGAATCCGAACCGCGGACTCCGTATGTCACCGAGAAGATGGCCGAGACGGAGGGCCCGGTCATCGCGACCTCGGATTATATGCGTGCAGTTCCCGATCAGATCCGTCAATACGTGCCCAGCCACTTCACCTCGTTGGGAACCGACGGATACGGAATCTCGGACACCCGTCCGGCGGCACGTCGCTATTATCTCGTCGATGGCCCGTCCGTGGTCACGCAGGCGCTCATCTCACTGGCCGATACTGGGAAGATCTCAATCGACAAGGCCGCCGAGGCGGCTGAGAAGTACCAGCTCAACGATGTCCGTGCCGGCAGCTCGGGTTCGACAGAGGGGGCTGGCGCCTGATCTCCCCCGTCGCCTGAAGGCTGATATGGCCGGAGTCTCCAAGACTTCGGCCATATTTGTCTTCTTCTCCGAAAGTTTGTATGTCGCTGACAACCCGGTTGTTCTTTTTCGTCTAAACTCGTGCTCATGATGTCTGATGCCGAGACCCTGCGCCGTCGCGCCGAAACCGCCCGCAGACTGCGTGCCGGAGTGGGTGTCCTGTCGTCGGTGACTCTGCAGCGCCTGGAGGCTCAGCTGCCCTGGTACCGCTCGATGTCGTCCTCCGACCGTTCTTGGGTGGGCCTGCTGGCCCAGTCCGGCATCTCCTCATTCGTCGACTGGTACCGCAAACCCGACACGAACCTGCGTGTGGTCTCCGACATCTTCAAGACAGCACCACGCGACCTCATCCGCGCCATCACTCTGCAGCAGACGCTGCAGCTGCTCAAGATCGTCGTCGAGGTCGTCGAGGAGCGCGTCCCGGACATCGCACGCCCGGTCGAGCAGCCGGCCCTGCGCGAGGCCGTGCTCGTCTATTCCCGTGAGATCGCGTTCGCCGCCGCCGACGTCTACGCCCGGGCCGCCGAGGCTCGAGGCAGCTGGGATGCCCGCCTCGAAGCGATGGTCGTCGACGCCCTCGTCCGCGGAGATTCCGTGGACGAGCTCGCAAGCCGTACTGCCGCCTTCGGCTGGCAGTCCGAGGGGCCCGTGTGCGTCATCGTCGGCCGCGCCCCACAGCGCTCGGCGAAGAAGGGGTTGGACGGCATCCGCCGCAGGGCCAGCCGGTGGGCCGATGATGCGCTCGTCGGAATCCACGACAATCGGCTGCTCATCGTCCTCGGCGGAGTCACGGAGCTCGATGACGCCGTCGAAGACCTCTCGGACTGTTTCGGGCCCTCCGAGGTCATCGTCGGGCCCGCGGTGCCGGGCCTCGCTGAGGCGGCCACCTCGGCGAAGGCGGCGATCCGAGCCCTCAAAGCCGCGACCGCCCGCCCGGATTCCCCTCGCCCCGTCAAAGCCGATGACCTCCTGCCCGAACGCGCCCTGTCCGGGGACCGGATCGCCCTGAGCGAACTCATCGAGCGCTATTACGAACCGCTGACCTCGGGCACCGGACAGCTGCTGAAGACCGTGAGCGCCTATGTCGAATTCGGATCCTCGCTCGAGGCCACGGCCAAGGCACTGTCAGTGCACCCGAACACCGTGCGCTACCGGCTGCGCAAGATCACCGACGCGATCGGACTCGACCCGACATCGTCACGTGACGCCTTCGTCATCCACATCGCCTTGGTGTATGGGCGACTGTCCGAGGACGGCGTATTGTCGACCAGCGACAAATCGCAGTGATTTCGGCCCCGAGTCCATTAGATTGATCAACGGAACCCAACGAAAAGAGAACTGAGTGCTTGCAATCACCTGTCCGGGCCAGGGAGCCCAGAAGACCGGTTTCCTGAGTTCGTTCCTCGAACTCGACGCTTTCTCGGCACAGATCGACGAACTCTCGACCGCCTCGGGGATCAACCTGCGTCTGCACGGAACCGAATCCGACGACGAGACGATCAAGGACACCGCGGTGGCACAGCCTCTGCTCGTCGCTTCCGCCATCGCCTGCGCTGCCGAGCTCGGTGTCAGTCCTGCCGTCGTCGCCGGACACTCCGTGGGAGAGATCGCCGCCGCGCAGATCGCCGGCATCTTCTCCCCCGCCGACGCCATGCGCTTCGTCAAGGTCCGTGCCGATGGAATGGCCGCCGCTGCCGCCGCCACTCCGACCGGGATGTCCGCGGTGGTCGGCGGCCAACCCGACGACGTTCTCACCGCGATCGAGGCCGCCGGGGCGAGCCCTGCCAATGTCAACGGCGGGGGCCAGACCGTGGCCGCCGGATCTCTCGACGCGCTCGAGGCACTGGCAGAGAATCCGCCCGAGCGCGCTCGAGTCATTCCGCTGGCCGTGGCCGGTGCCTTCCATACCGAGTTCATGGCTGCGGCCACCGCAGAACTCGCTGCCGCCGCCTCGGCGATGGAGGTCTCCGATCCCGCTGCATCGATCCTCAGCAACTCCGACGGAACTGCCGTCGAAACCGGGCGCGAGTACGTCGACCGCCTGGTCAGACAGGTCACGAACCCGGTTCGCTGGGACCTGTGCCAGGAGACGCTGCTGGGTGCCGGGGTCACCGGAATGATCGAACTCGTCCCCGGTGGCACCCTGACCGGAATCGCTCGACGCGCCATGAAGGGCGTCGAGACCTTCGCAATCAAATCGGCCGCCGACCTCGACGGCGCGCGTGAGTTCGCGGCAGCCCACGCCTGAGAATCGAAAGAAGACGTCATGCCAACACTCAAGACTGCCGAGCTCGGCACCTTCTCCCGCATTTCCGGAATCGGAGCCTACCGCGCGGAGAACCTCGTCAGCAATGACGATATCGCCGGCCCCATCAATTCGTCCGACGAATGGATCCGTCAGCGCACCGGCATCGTCACCCGCCGTCGCGCCAGCAAAGATGTCGGCGTCCTCGACATGTCCGAGGAGGCCGCGCTCGAGGCCATCGCCTCCGCCGGGCTCAAGCCCGAGGAGATCGGGGCGATCATCATCTCCACGGTCACCTTCGAGTACTTCACGCCCTCCGCCGCCGCGGCACTGACCGCGCGCTTGGGCACCGGGCCGATCCCGGCGTGGGACATCAGTGCGGCCTGCGCCGGCTACTGCTACGGCATCTCCCAGGCCGACGCCCTGGTGCGGGCAGGCACGCTCGACAATGTCCTCGTCATCGGTGCGGAGAAGCTCTCCGAGGTCATCGACCCCGAAGACCGCTCGATTTCGTTCATCCTCGGCGATGGAGCCGGTGCAGTCGTCGTGTCCTCCTCCGACGAACCCGGCATCTCGAAGACGGTGTGGGGTTCGAAGGGCGAGAACTGGTCGACCATCCGGATGACGGATTCGCTCTACGACATCCGCGACGACCGTGAACTGCCCTTCCCGACCCTGCGCCAGGACGGGCCGACCGTCTTCCGCTGGGCCGTGTGGGACGGCGCCGAGGTGGCCAAGGAGGCTCTCGCCGCTTCCGGGATCGAAGCCGAGGATCTCGCTGCCTTCATCCCGCACCAGGCGAATATGCGCATCATCGATGAACTCGCCAAGCAGCTGAAGCTTCCCGAGTCCGTCGTAATCGCACGTGATATCGCCGACAACGGGAACACCTCAGCGGCGTCGATCCCGCTGGCCACCGAGCGGCTCCTGCGCGAACAGCCCGAGCTCAGCGGCGGTCTCGCCCTGCAGATGGGCTTCGGCGCCGGACTCGTCTACGGTGCTCAGGTCGTGCGCCTGCCCTGAGACACACCCATTCACGGAAAACTCTCCGTGAATGTCCTAAGATATTCGGCGGGACACTCGTCGAAAAGTTCCTCACACGGTCGACAAACCCTCGACCGCAATCAGAAAGTAGGAAAGAAATGGCATTCACCGAAGCTGAAGTCCTCGCTGGGCTGGCAGAGATCGTCAACGAAGAGACCGGCCTGGCTGTCGAAGCAGTCGAAGCCGACAAGTCGTTCACCGATGACCTCGACATCGACTCCATCTCGATGATGACCATCGTCGTCAACGCTGAGAAGAAATTCGGCGTGAAGATCCCGGATGACGACGTCAAGGATCTCGTCACCGTTCAGGACGCTGTCGACTACATCAACAAGGCTCAGGAAGCCTGAGACACAGCAGCCGAACACGGCCCGTCCACAGGCGGGCCGTGTCCACACTATCGACGAGGTTTGTACCATGACATCTAAAGTTGTCGTCACCGGAATCGGTGCGGTAACCCCCTTGGGCGCGACTGTCGATGCCACTTGGGAAGCCACTCTGGCCGGTCAGTCCGGCGTCCACACAATGGACAACGATTGGTCGGAGAAGTACGGCCTCGCCGTGGACTTCGCAGCGCAGGTCGACCCACAGGTCGTGCCCGACAATCTCAAACGGGTCCAGGCCAAACGCCTCGATCCTTCGAGCCAGTTCGCTCTCATCTCTGCTCGTGAAGCCATGGCCGATGCCGGTCTCGAGGAGACCGATCCGGAACGCACCGCCGTCTCCTGGGCCACCGGAATCGGCGGAGTCTGGACTCTGCTCGACGCCTGGGACACCCTACAGGAGGAAGGCCCGCGCCGGGTCATGCCCCTGACCGTGCCCATGCTCATGCCCAACGGCCCCGCGGCCGCCATCGGGATGGAATTCAAGGCTCGTGCCGGCGTGCAGACCCTGGTGTCCGCCTGCGCCTCATCGACCGAGAGCCTCGGCCACGCCTATGACGTTCTCGCTTCGGGCAAGGCCGACATCATCATCGCCGGCGGTTCGGAAGCAGCGATCCACCCGATCACTCTTGCCGCGTTCAATTCGATGCAGGCGCTGTCGCGTCGCACGGATTCGCCCGAGACCGCTTCGCGCCCCTATGACGTCGACCGTGACGGATTCGTCATGGGCGATGGCGCGGGCACGCTCATCCTCGAGACCGAGGAGCATGCGAAGGCTCGTGGAGCGAAGATCTACGCCGAGGTGGCCGGCTGGGGCATCTCGAACGACGCCTACCACATCACCGGCGGAGAGCCGGAGGGCAAGCACGCGCTGGCCGCCATGCAGCAGGCGCTTGATGCCGGTGGGCTGACCGCCTCCGAGATCAAGCATGTCAACGCACACGCCACGTCGACTCCGGTCGGAGACATCCCCGAATCGCTGGCCATCAGCGAACTCCTCGGCGACAACGTCTCCGACGCCCTCGTCTCGGCCACGAAGTCGATGACCGGCCACCTGCTCGGCGGTACCGGTGCCGTCGAGGCGATCCTCACTGTCAAGGCGCTGCAGACTCGCACCGCTCCCCCGACCATCAACATCGATGAGGTCGATCCGAAGGTCAAGGGGATCAACATCGTCCGTGACACTCCTGCGGATCTGCCTTCCGGCGATATCGCGGCGATCACGAACTCGTTCGGCTTCGGCGGTCACAACGCCGTCGTCGCATTCCGCTCCGTCTGAGGTTCTGCGCGAACTCAGACAGCGCTACGGCCCACTCTGAGTCGGAGAGCACGGTTTTGAAACTGTGCTTTCCGACTCAGAGTGGGCCGTTTCCATTAGGGCGCAGACCGCGGTCTGTGCCTAGGAGGGTGATTTGTGCAGAGCCTCCTGCCTAAGGCGCGCAGGCACGAGAGCATGCGAAATGGGCACACCCGAGGCAGGAAGGTGTGCCCATTGAGCAGAATCGAGCGACAGAATCAGGCGAACAGAATCATCGCGTGTCCCGACGAGGTGAAGAGAGGCTCATCCGACCTTGGTCAGCCAGCGCACCGGTGCGCCCTCACCTGCGTGGCGGAATGCGTCGAGTTCTTCGTCCCACGCTTCGCCGAGGGCGATCGCCATCCCCGAGGAGAACCTCGCGGGATCGCCTGCCGCGCGTTCCATGACGGAGCGGATGCGGTCTTCAGGGACGAGGATGTTGCCAGCCGTGTCGGTGACAGCGTGGTAGATGCCCAGATCGGGTGTGTGGCTCCACCGACCGCCGTCGACTCCGGCCGAGGGCTCCTCGGTGACTTCGTACCGGAGCGAGTCCCAGCCGCGCAGTGCGGATGCAATACGGGCTCCCGAGCCCGCCGGCGCGCGCCAGCAGACTTCTGCGCGCACGAGACCTGGCGCTGCCGGCTGGGGAGTCCAGTCGAAGCGTGCCTGTGCGCCGATGGCCCCGCCCGCTGCCCATTCGATGTGAGGGCACAGCGCACGAGGTGCTGAGTGGACGAAGAGTACGCCCTGTGTCATATCCATTTCTGCCTCCTACCTCGGATACGTCTTCCCCTACGATCCGAAAGGAGGTTCTGACCACATGATAGTCGATGTTCGGCGTGCAGCCAAGCATCAAAGATGCTGGTGGCGTCGGGTGTCTGCAGGTGGCCGACGATCGGCGTTGCGGTGGGAACATGACCGACGTGCACAGCGCCGAGGATGCATCGCCCGTCCACGGCCTTCCTCGACCCGAACGCGGATCCGCTTGCCCGAGACAGAGCCCGACGACCGCAGAAGGTGACAAGAGTGCCCGAACGCGTCGGCGAATGTCTCTGGGTGCCCCCGGTCGGACTTGAACCGACGACCAAGGAATTAGCAGTTCATCAGTTTTTGCGAGGCTTGTGTGTGCGGTTTGCCGCGCCATCGCTGGGAAGACCGCCATTCGGTTCATCACGTAGAATCATCTGGATTCACCCCGTTTCACGAAATAAAGAGCACTTAAAGAACATTTTGAGCCGCTCGGCGTCATGAGATCGCCCCACCCGCCAACACTCGCTGCACCGTCGACTTCGACGTCCCCAGCTCATCAGCGATCTGACGCTGAGTCTTGCCTTCAGCGACGAGGGAGACGACTGCAGAGGCATCGATGTGCACTTTGCTCGAGCGGGGCCTGCTGGACCGCTGAGTCCGATCTGGTTGAGCATGGGCCTCGATGCCAGTCGAGTCCACCGAGGCTAAGCGTTGGCGCTCCGCCCTGCGTCTCGTCGCCACCGAACCATGTGGTGGTGCCACGGCAACGGAGACGGCGGTATGCGTCGATACCAGGCAGGCTACTGGCATGAGGCCCGCGATAGCTGCACCGACGACGATGGCAGGCCAGGTAGTGGCCGTCGACGTGCCGTCGCTCAGTGCGTGGGTGGCATTGGTGACCATCGACACAAGGGTGGAGAATCCGACCGCTGCCCACGATAGTCGCGGGTCCGCGCCGCGCGCACGGGCAACGACCGCAGCGACAGTGAAGACAAGAATCGACGAATCGACAACCAGCGGGACCGCCGGCCGCAACACCGTCGGAACACCGGCCCATCCGGCGGCAGATATCAGCCCAGTGAAAAAGACCGCGAACGAGGCGACAGCGACGAGCACGGCCAGAATGAGTGCCCACAGTGCCATCTCTGGTGACTCAGGGCGGATCCTTTGCATGGTCGAATAGTGTACCGAGTCTCATGGCCGGTCTCACCCGCGAATAGAGCAGTGGAGACCGGCCTCACCCTCACCGCCGATCCTTCGGTGTTGCTTTCGCCGGTCGCTCGATCGTTGGAGGAACCACAGTGATTCCGACGGTGGCCGTACTCGACTTTCCACGAGCGTCGGTGATGGTATAGGTCAGGGAATCCGAGCCGGCCGCGCGATTGCCGCTGTAGACGATCCGTCCGTCGTCGATCCGCGCCGATCCATGCCTCGGATTGGAAGCCAACATGACCTCTGCAGCGCTGAAATACACGTCGTTGCCGAGGACGTCGATCGAAGTTTCGTCTCCGGACGACATCGTCGCGGAGTCGTCAACGGCGTCTACATCCACGGGAGTGAAGAGGGTGTAGTCGACCATCACCCTGGGGCCGCTTGGAGTCCTGTCGGTGCGGATGTCGGCGAAGACGTCAGTGCTCTCGCCGAAGTCGCGCAGCAGATTGAACCGATCATAGGGTTCGGCGAGCAGCTCGTCGATAACCTCACCGTCTGAGGTAACGACCGAAATCTCGGGGAAAGGTGAGTTGCGCGTGTAGTCATTGCGTTCGTCTGGCCCATGCGTCTGAACTGGCGCCGCGCCGGCTTCTTGACGCTTGCCGTTGAGGTCCTCGAGGACGTCGCTGACGTCGATGTCAGGGTAGGTGTGGCGAGACACTGGGGAGTTGATCGCGCTGCCATCGCCACAGGTGTCGGCCGCCGCCTCTTCATGATCGCTGCAACTGCCGGTCGAATCCGTCGTCGGCGCGCTGGGGCCGCTGGGGTTCGCGCGTATTGCGTCACCTTCACCGGGATCTGGGATGGTCGGCGCTGGGTCCTTATGGTCGTCAGGCCCCACCGGGTCGCTGTCAACGGACGTGGGACCGTGTCCACGCAGCTGTGGAGACGGACGGGCTGTATCGGAGGGGTCCTCTGCGTCTGGAGCGGCGCCCGGAGGCGACGCGACCGAGAACGAGTCGGCCTGAGGGTTCCCGGCCCCCAGCAGGGGATCCGCATTTCGCGCGCTGGCGATGCTGAGAGACATTGCGACCGTGCTGGCCAATAGAACACCCACCGCCGCGCTGGGAACGATGCGCAGGGCACTCGTCCTCCAGCCTGTGGGCGGTGGGCGGAACATCAGACCTACAGTGGGTTGAGCCGACGAGGACTCAGCGAGGTGAGCGCTTACTCGCTGGCTTCTTCGTCCGCGGACTCGTACAGCGTGATGAGGCCGAAGTTGTTCAGCGTCCGGATGACGGCGAGCTCGTTGGTGACGTCGACGACCAAGACATTGCCCGTGGGGACAGGGGCTTCGGTGAAGGGCGCAAATTGGGTCGAGGCGGCGGCGAGAGGAATGTCGGCCAGTTGCCAATCGATGTGGCCGAAGCTGTCCTTCTCACGACTCAGCAGGACCTCTTCGTCTGCCGGAGCCAGGCGCGCGAAGCCGTTCTTCTCCAGGTAGTCGCTGTAAACGCGTTCGTTGACCAGAGGGAGCACTTGGTCCTCGATGAGTGTGATCGGGGATTTCAGCGCCTCATCATCGTTGAGCTCGGTATAGCCGTCGACGATAGTCGCCAGTACCTGCGAGGCGTTCTCGCAAGCAATGAGTTCGGTCTCGACCGGTGAGGTGTGCGTCTCGACGACGTAGGGAAAGCCGTCGGTGTTGGTGTTCTGCGTGAGAGTCTGCACTTTGGTGTCCTTCAATGTTTGGTGATGGTGTTCGTGGTTATACAGTCGTATGCGCCCACCGAGAACTTTTGCCGGAGCATATGTCGATGGGCGCATGTGGTGAGCGTTCTACTCGCCCGTCGGCTCAGCCTTACCCGACTTCGACTGAGACGTCTCGGGCGCGGGCTGCGGCGCGCTCACTTTCGCGGGGACCTTCTCCTTCGGTGCCTTGGGCGCAGGCTCGGGGCTTCCCGAGGGCTGCTTCGGAGGATTAGCCGGTGAAGCTGAACCTGTCGGTTCCGAAGGCCCTGATGTGTTGCCGTTGGCAGGCTGGCTCGGCTTCTTCGCGGGCTGTGTCGCGGCCTTCGCCGGAGGAGAAGCCTTCGAACCTGGCCCTCCGTTGGGGGTCGGTTTCGCCGGTGACTCTGGCCTCTTCGCAGGCTGCGTCGAGACCTTTTCGGGAACGTTCGCAGCTTCGGCCTTCTTCCCTGAGCCCTTCTTTGCGGGCTGGGTCTGAACTTTGTCAGGCGTTCCCTTCTCCTCGGCCTTCCGGTCGCCTTACTTCTTCGCCGGCTGCGTCGTGACCTTCTTCGGTGCCACCTGCTCGGCATCGGTCGCCTTGTCGGTCTTCTTTGCCGGGCCGGTCTCGGGGCCTGTCGAATCGTCCTCATCGGCCGGCTCCGGAATCGAATCCGGCTTCGTCAGATCGGCTTCGCCGACGCTGGTCTCCGAATCGTCGGAGTCCTCGGTCGTTGGGTCATCGCCTTTGAGCGAGAAAGAAGAAGTCTCGGTCGAGCCGAGGCCGACGTCTGCTCCGAGCTTGTCCGGTTCCTCTTCGACGGCGTGACCCTTGCCGTCTTCACCGATCGTGATCGTCACGGTGCCGGTCGAGACATCGTCCTGACCGGAGCGATTCTTCTCTCGGTCCTGTGTGTGGCGAAAGTCGTAGGTGAACTCGACTGAGTCGCCTGCCTCGTAGCCGCTGGCGTCGAACGTCACCTCTCCCGTTTCCGGATTCCAGGACAGACCCTTGACTCCGCCGGTGTTGACGTCGGTGATTTCGCCATCGAGGACAGTGTCGTTGTCCATGAGGTCGTCACCGCTGAACTTGACCTGGCCTCCCTCATCGACGGAGTACTCGTCGTCGCTGGCCTTCGGCGGGCGAAGCTTGTACTCGGTGATGGTCAGCTCGGCAGTGCGTCCATCAGAGTTCTCGCCGCCGACGCCGTAGAGGTTGACCTGATCGGCATCGGGATAGTTCTTGAGGAACTCACGACGCTGCTCCATGGACATATCCGACCAGACGCCGACTGGTTTTCCAGTGTTGTCTGTGACGATCACTGTCTTGGAGCCGGCTTCCTCGTAGAGTTCCGAATCAGGTGCTTCTGTTTCGAACTCATCGGGATTCCCGAGGAGGTCTCGGCGGCGTGAAACGCGTCATCATTGAATCTCCCTTCGCTGGAGACGAACCCGCCAATATGCTCGCGCCGCCGTCCACGACAGCCTGATGAGATCCGAGGCACCATTCGCCTCACATCTCATCTACACCCAGCCGGGGGTTCTCGACGGCGCCATAGAGGATGAACGGACCTGCGGAATCGAAGCCAATCTCAACTGGCTCGATTGCGCTGACCTCGTCGCCGTCTACACCGACCGCGGAGTCACGCCGGGCATGCACCTGGCCATCAACGCAGCCAAGCATGCGGGCAAAACGGTCGAAGAGCGATCCCTGCCGGCATGGACCGGCCATACTCTCACCCAATCGCCGTCCCAGGCGACCGACAAGGAGCATGCTCATGCCTAACTCGGCGAAGAACAAAGGCGACCGCGGAGAACGGGAGGTCCTCGAACGCATTCTCACCGATCTCGGCGATTTCACCGTCCTGGGGGCCGCCCGAGGCAAGAACGCCGGTCAACCCCATGACCGTGGCGATCTCTTCGTCTTCGACGACGAGGCTGTCCAGGTGAAGAACTTCAAGCGCAGCCAGCTCGGCCAGGCTGTCCGGGAGTCGGCCTCGGGCGCCGCGGCGCAGGCGGCGAATGGTTTCAAGCCATTCGGTGTCCGTCTCTCCCTCATCGACGGCGCGCGGAAGAACGATGTGCGCATTCTCGCCTCATATACGCCAGGACTGGCCGACCGACTCGGCATCGAAGCGGTCGTCGAGTTCGGCACAATCTCGAAGCTTCGGGACTGGATCACCACCGACATCGCACCCAAGGGTTTCCTTGCCTACCCTCGTCATCAGCGGTGGGCGCTACTGTCCTCTCAGCCGTCCGTCGTCGTCGGCACGTTCGAGGCTTTCGCTGCACTGTGTGCCACCCGTCGTCGTGCCGCGGCCGCCGTGGCCGCATAGAGAAGGAGAGACCAATGATCGCGTCCCCCACCCGAATGGAAGTTCCCGCCGAAGCGAAACGCCGGCCCTTCATCCTCCGCCCCGGTGACTGGATGCTCATGCCGACGAATCCGTTGCGGATTGCCGATCGCTGGGCCGAGTTCCAAGAGGTCTCCGGCCTGGCCGGGGCTGATCTCATCCAGACGATCATGGCCCCGATGCCCCTGCCCTACTACCGACCGAAGAAGCTTGCCGATGGTCAACCACCGCCCTACGCGCCAATTCGACCACGTCAACCCTGAGTTCCTGACGAATCCGCTCATGTGGCTGCCCCACCACATCACGCAGCCCTACGTCAGCCTCCACCCGGACGGCCGAGTTCGCACCGTCGAAGCGCAAGAACTCTACATCGTGCGCATCATGCTCGAACTCGGCGCCGCGAACATGTATGACACCGACTCCGGCGGATGGGTCGACATTCTGGCGCTCTTCGGGCTCGACGTCGACGACGAGCATGATCTGGACCGTGTGAAGTCGTGGCTCGACGGCGCCCATGACCCGATTCTCGATTCGATCGACCTCAGCAGCTACTTCGTCAACCCGGTCGACACTCCTCAAGCACGCGAATGGGCGCTCGGTGTCGCCAACGAGCTGTCGATCCCGCTGCTGGGCTCGTCTTACAATCGCGTGGCCGAAGACTGCCTGACGCTCATCGATGCCGTCGCCGACCCGACACGATATACGTCCGAGGAATGGGGCGGAGACGACATCACTCCACGCAGAACGATGCTGACCAACGTCCTCGTCGGCGCCAGGGTCAACCTCAAGGACTACCCCTCAGAGACACTCGATCTACCCGACGGCATCGAATCGGTAAGCGCAGCGATCACCTCGGCGATCGAGACCATCGATGCCGCCGAAGTCGAGTCCGGTGAGGAACTCATTGACCGGGTCGTGCCCACCCTCGATCAGCTCTTCTGTGCAATCCGCGACGCGACGGCCGGTGACCTCACCGATCTGCTCACATTCATCCAAGCTGCCGAAGAGCTGCACCGAGACACCGTCGCCGAAGGTCCACCGTCGCCGGAGCCGAGCGAAGACTGAACGATGCCGTCGAGGGAGGTCGTCTCACTCGAGCTCGTCAGCGATTCGGCGGGATTCGTTATCGACCACCTGTGGGCAATCGTCATCATCGTCGTCGGTCTCGGCTTGCTCGTGCTCTCATGTCGTATCCGTCGGCGTTCAACAACAACGGATCCGCTGCGCGATTTCGCCTCTCATGAGTACAAGGCGGGGATGGCCAGGGCCGGTCACCGGTGCGAGATGCCGAAGCTGCTGGGACGATGCGATGCCGGCGACGCTCGGCCCATGGTGACCACTTCATCCCCTGGTCGAAGGGCGGGGCATCGGTGGCTGAGAACTTCGTCGCCGCGTGCGCTCCATGCAACCTGGCCAAGTCCGCGCACTTCCCGTCCATCGCCACAGCCGTGCTCATTACGTGGCGTCGGCGACGCTACTTCCCTGCCGATCTGCCACGATTTCCGGGCAAGCGATACGACGGGCTCTAGACGGCTGTGGCTGCCGCGGGATGCGAGGAGCTCACGCTGGCTGCTCAGCCCCCGCAGCAACGCGTGTAGCGCGAACCATGAGCGACGCCCGCGGGGACACCTTGGCTGCGAGGTAGGTTGACAGGCGGCTGGTTGACGTCCCCAGACGCGCGGCGAACTCCGCTCGCGTGAGGCCAGAGAGCTCGAACAGACGTAAGAGCTCGGCCGCTACATTTTCTCTCTCTTGTTGCTCGGCGTCCTCCCGAGCAGACCGCAGCCCAAACTCGAACAGAGCATAGGTGCCCGGGTCGATGTGTTCCTCCTCGTCATCGGGATCGGTGTACCCGAGGATCTCTTCGACACTGCGGGCGGCATTGCCCCACGGGTCGCGGTAGATTTCGTTCATCACGGGTGCGTACTCGTTTGCGCCACCATAGGCCAGAATTGATGCGAAGACCTCAGGGTGCCAGGAGTCCACGGAGTCGGATGACGACCCGTCGACGTTGCGAAACATCAGTTCGTTAAAGGGCATCTCCTTCTCCTTTCCTGCTCATAGCTACGGCGAGCTTCTTACATTGCTTTTCGATGCGCCCCCAATCCGCCCAGCGAGGGTTCAGACCCTTGTACACGCCGAGCCGGTCAAGGGTCCGTGAATCCTTGGGCTGTGGATTCGCCAGTGCTCGTTCGACAGCAGTTCTGACAGGCGCTCGATCAGATTTTGCCTCGTAGTAGTCGTCGAGTTGCGAGAGCACCTCCGCTGCGTGATCGAGGCCGACGTTCTCGCTCATGGCCGCAACGTCGAGATAGTCCCGGACGGCTCGCCTCTGCGAAGCCAGGAACGCTTTTACCCGGAGAGTCTCATCGGACGTGGGTACGTGCAGTATTCGTCCAGACGGAAGCGCATGATCTTCGACCTCCAATGGGCGTGACCGTCTCATATTACGCAGGCCTGCCTGATGACCATCAAGCTCTCCCATGATCGTCATCGGTGGCTTCGACACGTTGGGGTCGGTTGACCAACCACGCAGACTTTCGACTGCTTCGAGAATCGATTCGTATCGATTGCTCATGTCTTCGATGACATGGTCGTGGTCATATGAGACCCGATGGCCAGCGTGGAAGGCCGCCGCAGTACCGCCGACAACGACGGTGCCCGGAATCGCCTCTTGGAGCTTGGCCGCCGACTCAAGCAACTCGGTGAACCGGGCAGTCCCATCGTTTTCACTCATCATCGACACGTCAGGCTCGTCGTGGGCCTTGTCCGTGAACCTCCCCGCGTGCCCGCGGGGGTGCCTTCGATTGAAATCCGACATGAAAGTATCTTATCAGATCTGATAACCGACCGCGGTTACTTCATGATCCCAACACATACACACCAATTCTCGGTCGACAGGCGGGTCTGTCGCGCCTCGATTTCAGGGACATCTACGGCCTGGAGTGACGTGAGATACCGTTCGAAGTCGTCCGCATTTGGCTGAGAGGTCCAGAATGCTGGGTCGAACCGTAGTGGCAGAAGCCGTTCGGAGTGCCCGTTCTTGATCAGCTCGACGGTGAGCTCGGCCTTAGCCTTGATCCACCGATCTGCTTGATGGCAAGGGCTGTGCCTGGATATGAGTGCGAACGCGGTGCGAGGGCAGGAGGTAGTGTCCCGGTCTCTCACCGGTTTCTTCCACAATTGTTTCCCAGGGCTTCCCCCAACCCCGCGGCATCGTGCTCGTGCAGGAGCGGTGTGGTCAGGACGATGATCGTGTAGGTGGACTCAGAGCTGCTTGCCATAACCGTGCGAACTCCTTCGCCCACGGCCACTGTCTCGGCAGATGGAGGATCAGCCTTCTGGCTCGGTGAGCAATCCGTGCGGGCACGCCTATGATCCGTGTTCTCAGCGTCTGGGCACGCACTGTGCTCAACCGTCCACCGATGAGTCCGGCCGCAGCTCGCAGCAGGTTGTGAGTGATCGCAGCGATTGCCACCCAGGCGGCATTGGCGTTGAACACCCCGGAAGGCATATGCGCCAGTGCCCCGTTCTTCAACTCCGCATTGATCTGCTCGATGATCGCGTGCTTCCGATGCACTTGATCAGCAACCACAGTGTCGAAACAGTCCAGATCGACGGTGGTGAAGAACGCGTGGTACCGGTACAGATCGAACAAGGGGTTCTGCCCGGCGGACCGTTTCTTCTCGTTAAGTTCAGGGATGCGTCGCACCACCAGGCGTCCCGTGGCCTGGAGGGACTTCTTCTTCGAGGTGAACGCGGTGAACGGGATCTCAGCGACTTCGGCTTGGCTGATCCACGTCCGGGAATCCTCGTCATAGATCGCATCCGGGTAGGCGATACCCGTCCATGCATCATCGCTGATCGCTGCGATCGCTGCCTTGATCCTTTTGTCCATCCGCACTGTGATCGACACATGAGCTCCGGCGTCCCGGGCGGTTTTGACTACTGTCGAGGAGTAGTACGCCGAATCAGCCCTGACCAGGGCTGGGAGGTCTGGATCGCCCCGGGTGTGGTGGAGGGCTTGATTCAACCGAGAGGATAGGAACAT
>NZ_JBQDYQ010000060.1:0-17097 GCF_052105255.1 Brevibacterium sp. | reverse complement strand
CAACGCGCTAGATACCGTTCCTCAACCCGCTTGACAAGACATAGAAGGATCGAGGTTGCTGGGCCGCCGTCAGGTAGTAATCAGCGGTTGATGCGTTCCTTCCAGGCGGCCATGACCTCGGGTGAGGTCGGCTTCGATGCGAAGGACCCGACGAGGTAGCCGACCAGCGAGGCGATGAGGCCGAGGTAGATCGCCTCGTTCGAGTAGATGCCCATCGTGATCATCACGACCACGGTGGTCACGGCACCGAGGATCATTCCGGCCATGACGCCGACGATCGTACCGCGCTTGAACACGAGGCCGCCGAGGATCGGGATGAACAGGCCGGCCACCAGCAGGTTGTACGCCACGGTCAGCGCCTCGACGACGCTGGGCATGATCATCGCGAGCACCAGGGTGACGACGCCGAGCACGATGAGGTAGATGCGCGAGTCGCGCACCTCGTCCCCGGTCTCGCGCACCAGCGACCGCACGAGCGTCGACCTCGCACTCGTTGCCGATCCGGTTCCATTCGCCGAGGCAGCCGACCCATCCGCCGCTGCGCCGTCCGCAGACGATCCGGCCGAGGCCGCCACGATATCCTTGCGCGCGAGGATCGGTTCGACGATATCCTGGCGGCAGACGGTCGAGGCGGCCATGAGCGAACCGGACGCCGTCGACATCATTGCGGCGAGAGCCGCAGCCAGCACGATTCCGCCGAGCACCGGCGACATGGAGGCATCGACGACGGCGGCGAACACATCGTCCTGGACCTCGATTCCGGGCACGATCGTCGTCGCGGCCATGCCGATGAGCGCACCGGCGACGGCGTAAAGCAGGCAGTAGACGCCTGCGGAGAATCCGCCCCACCGGGCCACACCCGGGCTGCGAGCGGTGAACACGCGCTGCCAGATGTCCTGGCCGATGAGCAGACCGAGGGTGTAGATGAGGATGTAGCCGAGGATCGCCTGCCAGCCGATGCCCACCGGTGAGGTGTGCGATTCGGGCAGCGAGGAGAACAGCTGACCGATGCCCCCGGACTTCGAGAGCACGAGCGGCAGCATGATGAGGAAGATGCCGATCGTCTGGATGAAGAACTGCACGAAGTCCGTCAGCGTGATCGACCACATTCCGCCGAGCATCGAATAGAGGATGACGATGCCGCCGCCGATGAGCACCGACCACACCTTGTTGAGGTCGAACAGGGTATGGAAGACCGTCGCGTAGGCGACCGTCGACGTCGTCGAGATCATCAGACCGTAGGCGGTCATGATCGCTCCGGAGACGAACCGGGAGCCCCTGCCGTAGCGGAGTTCGAGCATCTGCGAGACCGTGTAGATCTCGAGCTTCTGAATCTTCGGAGCGAAGAACAGTGAGAGCACGATGATGCCCAGACCGATCGACAGCACGAGCCACATTCCCGACAGCCCGGCGGTGTAGCCGAGACCCACACCGCCGATCGTCGACGCGCCGCCGAGGACGACGGCCGACATCGTGCCGGTGTACAGCAGTCCGCCGAGCCGGCGCCCGGCGACGAGGAAGTCCTCCTGGTTATGGGCCTTGAATCGGCCCCAGACTCCGAATCCCACCATGGCGGCGAGATAGATGATGACTACCAAAGAGTCCACAGCGGCCCTTTCTCTTGGATCGGCTCAGTGACCGACGGTGATGTGGATGGCGGTGGGCACGGTGCGATCGAGCGCCTGGGCGATGGCGGCAGGCAGGGCGGAGTCGATGTCCGCCTCGGCGATCGTCACCCCGGCCCCGCCCATGGACTGACCGAGTTTCGCGAAGTCCGGGCGGGCGAGCCTGACGGCGAAGGGTTCGATGTCGCGGTCGACCATCTGCCCTTCGATCTCCGCGTATCCGCCGTTGTCGACGACGACGAAGGGGATGCCCAGTCCCAGCTCGGCTGCGGTCATGAGCTCCTGGATGGAGAACATGGCCGCACCATCGCCGAGGATGCACACGACCGGTCGCGCAGGGTCGGCGAGCTTCGCTCCGAGGGCGGCGGGAATGCCGTAGCCCAGGGTGGCGAATCCGGGCATGTAGAGCAGCTGGTCGGGTGTGCTCGCCGTCAGGGCGTGCACGGTGCCGTCGTAGGTGACCTGCGAGGAGTCACCGGAGACGACGACGGTCGATCCCGCTCCCTCTTCGACGAGCCGGGTGACCCGGGCACCGATCGCATCGAAGTCGAAATCGGTGGCCCAGCTCTCCCTGATTCGGGCGACCCGATCGGCCCCGGATTCCTTCGCCGAGGCGGCCGATCCGTGTCGTTCGGACGATTCCGTTCCACCAATGCTCGCCGAGGCGGCCGCGTCGTCTCCGATTTCGAGCGCGCTCATGAGCGCGATGAGGAACTCGCCTGTGTCCGCACAGGCGAGGATGTCCCCGGGCAGGTTCTTGTTCAGCTGGTCGGGGTCGATATCGCAGCGGATGACGGTCTGCGAGACCGAGTCATCACGGACGCCGATGTGCGTCTGCGCGCCGATGGTTCCGCCCCACAGGTCGGAGTCGGCCAGTTCGGATCCGAGCACGATGAGCACATCGGCAGCCGCGGACTCGGCCTGCACGCTGGGGAAGCGCACGTTCGAACCCAGTGACAGCGGATGCGTCTCGGACACGATGCCCTTGCCGTTGGCCGTCGTCGCCAGGGGAGCGTCGAGGGCCTCGATGAGACGGGCGACCTCGGCGTGAGCGCGCCGGGCCCCGCCGCCGGCGATGACCAGCGGGCGCTCGGCCGTACGGATCGCCTCGGCGGCACGGGCCACGACATGATCGTCGAGTCCGGGGCGGCGTCCCGCGAACGGGACCGGAACGCTGCCGTTCCATGCCCCCTCGAGCACGTCGAGGGGTACCTCGATGTGCACGGGTCCGGGACGGGCCGAGTCGAACATGGCGAACGCCTCGGCGACGTCCTGAGCGGCGCCTTCGGCGGTGCGGGTGCGCTGGGAGGACACGAGGAGGTGACCCACCGCCCCGGAGGAGTCCTTCGTCTCGTGGAGCATGCCGACGTCGGCGCGTTCGAACCCGGTGGGCACACCGGGGGAGAGGATGAGCATCGGGCGGGACTCGGCATAGGCGGTCGCGGCGGCGGTGATGACATTCGTCAGCCCCGGCCCCGAGGTCGTAATGACGACCCCGGGCTTGCCCGAGACGAGGAAGTACCCGTCGGCACCGTAGCCGGCTCCCTGCTCGTGCCGCGGTGTCACGGCGCGGATCCCGAACTCCGGCAGATGCCGATAGAACTCGAGATTGTGAGTGCCGGGGATGCCGAAGATCGTATCGACACCGTGGGCGGCCAGCGTTGCCACCACCGCGCGACCGCCGTTGCGGACGTTGTGTTCGTCGTTCATGCTCAGACTCCGAGAGCGCTGCCGGACGGGCCGGAGGGCGCCGTGATTCCGTTGTTCTCCGCCGCCCACAGGGACAGGATCTCGTAGCCGACATGGGCGGCGGCGAGTCCGGTGACCTCGGCGTGATCGTAGGCCGGGGCGACTTCGACGATCTCGGCGCCGACGACGCCCAGTCCCTGGAGTCCGCGGATCGAATTGAGCAGCTCACGGCTGGTCATTCCGCCGGCCTCGGGGGTGCCGGTGCCGGGGGCGGCCGCCGGATCGAGGACGTCGATGTCGACGGAGATGTAGACAGGGGCATCACCGAGTCGCTTGCGCATGCGGGCGACGACGTCGGCGACCGAGGTGAACTGGTATTCGTCACTGCGGATGATCTGGAAGCCGAGCACCTCGTCGTCTTCAAGGTCTTTCTTCCCATAGAGGGGACCGCGGATGCCGATGTGCATCGACGCGGTCATATCGATGAGACCCTCTTCGCTGGCGCGACGGAACGGAGTGCCGTGAGTGTAGGGCGCACCGAAGTAGGTGTCCCAGGTGTCCAGATGCGCATCGAAGTGGAGGACGGCGATCTTCCCGTGCGTCTTGTGCAGGGAGCGCAGGTTCGGCAGTGCCAGGGTGTGATCCCCGCCGAGGGTGAGCAGCTTGGCTCCGTCGGCGCGCATCGCGTCGGCGTTGGCCTCGACGGTGGTGATGGCCTCTTCGATGTCGAAGGGGTTGACGCCGAGGTCACCGCAGTCGGCGACCTGCTGCCAGGTGAACGGGTGGACGTTCGTGGCCTGATTGTAGGGGCGCAGCAGCTTCGAGGACTGGCGGATGTGGGCGGGTCCGAAGCGGGCGCCGGGACGGTAGCTGACGCCGGCGTCGAAGGGGATGCCGATGACCTTGACGTCGATCTTCTCACCGGGACGCTCGGCTTCGACCTCGTCGATGCGAGGCAGCAGTCCGAACGTCGCGGGGCCCGCGTAGCGGGGTGTCTTGCTGTAGTCGGCAGGGCCGAGCGGCTGAGACGTCACTGGCTTCTCCTTCGTCGTGGCGGCTGACCCGACCCGGACGGGTCGGGGGTTCTGTCCCCAGCCTAGGACCTGGGTCACACAACACCGATGTCCAGAGAGGCGCAATTGAACCTGGTGCTGTCCAGCATGGATAGAATCGGGTGCATGGTCACCTTGGAACAGATCTGGTCACGCACCGAACTCGCTCTCGACGTCATCGTCGACTCGCCCACTGCTGCGGTCCAGGAGGTCACGATCGTCCATTCCTCGGAGCTGCCGGAGGTCGACGAATGGCTTGCCGGCGGCGAGGTGCTGCTGACGATCGGGGTCGGCCAGGACCTCGGCGGGGACACGGTCGCGGACTATGTGCGCCGCCTCAAGTCAGTCGGCGTGCATGCGCTCGGCATCGGTCTGGGCTCCGACCTGCCGTGGCAGCAGGTCCCGCCGAAGCTCGTCGCCGCCGCGCAGGAGGAGGGACTGGCGCTGTTCGGAGTGCCCGAGCCTGTGCCGTTCGTCGCCGTCGTCGATGCCTTCACCCGGATGCGCGAGGCCGAGACCAACAGGGAGCTGACCCGGGCGAGCAGCGCCGCGCGTCGTTTCGCGACCGCATTGGCCGGTGAGGGGCCTGCTGCTCTCGTGGCCGATCTGGCGGAGACGCTGGAGGCTCCGGTCCGGTTCGTTTCGCCCACCGGCCGGGCGTTGAGTGGGGACGATGCCGAGGCCGACGTGCGTTCGGCGCTCATCGAGGAGTCATTGAAACCGACGGCGGGACCTCGACTGATCCGCACCGGTTCGCGGATCGTCGAGGCCGTGCCGATCGGCGGTGACCATCCGCTCGGGTGGATTCTCACCCCCGCCGAGGTGGCCGGATCACCGAAGACACGTGCCCTGCTGCTGTCGACCGCCGCGGCGCTGTTGGCGATGTCGCTGACAGATCTGCCCGTTCCCTCCGGTCGCGCGCTGCTCTTCGACACCTATCTGGCCGATGGTGAGGCGCGCGGGGAGTGGACGCGGGTGACGGGTCTGGCGCCGGTGGCGACGGTGGGGATGCACATCTTCGGCGGTGTCCGTGGGGACTCGGCCGAACGACTCATCGCCGATATCGTCGGTCGGAGTCTGCTCACCCGCACCGGTTCGCTGCTCGGCGTGGTCGGCGCGCAGGAGCGCGGGCTCGACGAGCTGGTGGCGAAGGCAGCCGAGGTCACCGGCCTGGACGTGCTTGCGGAGAAGAGACTTCCGTTGGGGCAGCTCCATCACACGTGGATGCTGTGGCGGACGCAGCACGAATCCGAGGCGTCCGAGGTCAGGGCGCTGCTCTCGGCCGTCGATGAGGAGGCTGCCGACCGGTTCGTCGACCGGGTTCTCGGCGAGCTCTTTCGGGCCCGTGGTGGTCAGGAGCTGTTGGAGACTCTGCGGGTGTTCATCGCCGCCTCCGGGGCGCGGGAGCGCATTGCTGCCGAACTGGGGGTCCACCGGCATACGGTGCGGGCGCGGTTGGCGAAGATCGAGAAGCTGCTCGGCCGCGACCTCTCCCGTGCCCAGACGCGACAGGCGGTGTCGATGGCCCTCGAACTCGCCGAACTCTAGGCTCACCTCTCACAGACTGCCCGGCACAGCGTTCTGTGCGGCGGTGCTCGCTGACTACTCCGCGAAGTGCTCGATGCGGAAGCGTTCGGCGATCTCAAGCACCCGGGCGAGAGCCTCGTCTTCACCGATGCTGATGCGCACACCGGCACCGAGGTTGCGCACTGCAACGGCCTGCTCGACGCAGGCATCTTCGAAGGCATCGGATTTCTCACCCAGCGGCAGCCAGACGTAGTTCGCCTGTGCTTCGGGCACGTCCCACCCCTGTTCGCGCAGAGCGCCGGCGAAGGCATCGCGGGTCTGTGCGATCTCGCCGGCGCGCTCGAGCACGTCGCCCCAGTGTCTCAGGGATTCGAGGGCGGCGGCCTGGCTGAGGTCGGTGACGCCGAAGGGGATGACGGCCTTGAGGAGCCCCTCGATGACCGGCGGATGGGCGACGGCGTAGCCTACGCGCAGTCCGGCGAGTCCGTGGGCTTTGGAGAAGGTGCGCAGCAGAACGAGGTTCGGATAGTCGCGGACAAGACCGAGTCCATCGGCTCGTCCGGGCACGGTGGCGAACTCCCAGTACGCTTCGTCGAGTGCGACGAGGACGTGGTCAGGTACCTTGTCGAGGAAGGCGCGGACCTCGTCGTCGCGCAGCACCGGGCCCGTCGGGTTGTTCGGTGAGCACAGGATGACGAGGCTGGTGGCCTCGGTGATCGCCGCCGCCATCGCGTCGAGGTCGTGGCGACCCTCGGCCGTCAGCGGCACTTCGTGGCGGGTCGACCCGACAAGCCCGGTGGTCTGCGGATACATCTCGAACGATGGCCACGGGTAGACCGCCTCGGTGGTGGCGTCCGAGGTGATCTGGGTCAGCGCGACGATCAGTTCGCTGGCTCCGGTGGTCACGACGAGCTGATCGAGTCCGACCCCGAGGCGGTCGGCCAGTCCCTGACGCAGGGCCAGTGCGGCATCGTCGGGGTAGAGCGCGGGGTTCGTCGCCTGGGCGACCATGGTGTCGAGGACCGCCGGCAGGGGAGGCAGGAAGTTCTCGTTCGAGGAGAGTTTAAACGACTGTAGGCCCTCGACCTGGCGGGGAGGTTGGCCCGGAATATAGGGCGGGAAGGTCTCCAACGCGGCCCGCAGCCGCGGTGACGGTGCAGCGGGTGCGGACGTCGAAACGGTGGAGTCGGATGCGCTCGAGGACGAAGTCCCGGGCGCCGAGGTGGACGCAGAATCTGAAGAAACGGGGTCGGAGACGTTCATGGACTCATGATGTCACAGCGGATCAGCGCTGCCACCACGCCCCGGAGGGGGCAGACCTCGTCGACGAGGATCACCAGGGTTTCTCCGGGGTCGACCGGCCCCCGTCGCCGCCGGGACCCTGCTGTTGCTGCTGTCGTTCGGAGTCCTCGCGGCGCTTCTCCAGCTCGTCCCGCCTCTTCTCGCGTTCGGACTTGCCTGAGGAATCGTCCGGTTTCTCCTCCTCTTTCCCGGGGTCCTGGCTTTCATCCCCGGAGGATTTCTCGTCCCCGGAGTCCTTCTCCTGCGAATCCTCGTCCTCGGACTCGCTGCCGTCGGTTCCCTCTTCCTTGGCTTTCTCGCCCTGCTTCTTGTCCTCGACGCGTTCCTTTGCCTGGTTGCTCTTCTGCTTCTCTTCGCTCTTCTTCGGCTGGCATTCCTCGGGTGCGTCTTCGAGGGTCTTCAGCGATCGGTCGTAGAGCTCCTGCGACTGGTCGGGGTCCTGCGAGGCGATCTGATCTGCCTGCTTCTCGTAGACATAGGACAGGTTGATCCGCACCGCACACTCGGCCGAGGTCGGAGCGATCTCCAAAGCGGATTCGAGGTCGGTCTGGGCAGCATCGAAATCGCCGACGGCCGCCTCGGCGGTGCCGCGGTTGAAGTAGCCGATGTGACGTTGGAACGGGCTGGCCCGAAGGAACGCCGTTGCCGCCTTCTTCGCACCGGGGAAGTCATTCGAGGTGTATCGGACCTGCGAGGCCGTTCCGAAATAGGTGGCCATCGCGATATAGCCGAACACCAGGGCGAATATGGTGCCGAGGATGAGGTTGATCTTCGTGATCCGGCGCCGCCGTGACCACAGGTTCTTCACACGGTTCATCGCGGACCTCCCCGGTAGGGCGCCGATTGGTGAGGCGACGGCCCATGGGGAACCGCCTGATGGGGAACCGCCTGATGGGGAACGGCCTGCTGGGGGACCTGCTGGTAGGGAACTGGGCCGCCGGGACCGGGCGGGCCGCCTCGGCGAGGGCGTTTCGGGGTGATCGCCTTGAGGCGAAGATATTCGCGGACTCCGAAGACGAGCTCCACGGCGATCCACGCGAACACGAGGATGAGCGGGACCCAATAGTATTCGTCGACGGTGACCCGGCCGTCCTTCTTCACCAGGGCCTGATCGTATTTCGGAGCGGTGTAGACGCTGGAGATCGCACCTGTTCCGTCGCGGTGGTGGTAGTCGACGCCGAGGTCAGAGGCGATCCGGCGCAGGTTGCCCTCGTCGATCGTCGAGATCCCGGGTTCGCCGTTGCGGTCCTGGACGTATTCGGATGGTGCCTGATCGTCTTCGGGGTCATCGGGGGCGCCGATGCCGGGCGCAGTGCCGGGATCACCGACTCCGGACCCGTAGCCGAACGGCTGGCTGTCGCGCATCTTCCCGCCTTGTTCGGTGCCGTAGCCGAAGACGGCTCCGCTGTCGATGCGGGAGCCGAACGACGACCACGATTCCGGAGTCTCCGACACGGTCTGTTCACCGTCGCCGAAGTAGAACACGACGTCCTTGTTCTCCGGGCGGTCCTCATCGTTCGAGGTCATCCGCTTCTCGAGCTCCTCACCGGCCTCGGTGATCGACGATCCCCTCGAGTTCATGGACGACTCGGGTTCGAGGACGTCGACGGCCGAGGCGAAGGCGGCGTGATCGGTCGTCAGCGGCATCACGGTGGCTGCGGTCGACGCGAAGGTGATGATGCTCAGCCGGGTGCCGGGGAAGGCATCGGCGAGTTCGAGCATGTCCTCCTTGACCCCGGCCAGGCGTGTGTCGTTCCCGTCGAAGTCCTCGGCAGCCATCGACGTCGTGACGTCGACGACGAAGTACACATCGGCTCGCGCTTCGTACTCCTCGGTCGATGACTTGATGGGGATGCCGGGGCGGGCCAGAGCGAGTGCGAGCAGGGCGACGACGCCCATGCGGGCGAACCACCTCCAGCGCGGACCGTCGCCGCGGACAGCCGGAATGATGCACACAATGAGCAGGGCGAGGACGATGAAGCCCCAGCCGAACCAGGTGAAGACGGGATCGAAGATCATGATTTCGTCCTCCATGCCAGCACGAACACTCCGGCGAGGCCGAAGACGGCGATGCCGAGCGGAACCATCGGCATGTCATGGACGATCGTGTACGACCGCCCGGGCGTGTTCGCCGCCTCCTGGCTCTGGATCTCCTCGACGATGCGGTCGATCGTCGAGGCCGAGCCCATGTCGAACTGTTCGCCGCCGGTGCGGTCGGACACGGAACGCAGCTCCTTCGTCTGAGTGGTCGTCAGCACCGAGGGAGGGGAGAGGCTGTAGACGCGGACCTTCGCGTCGACGGCGATATCGGCGGCTTCGTTGAGTTCGAAGAGCGGCTCACCGGCGAGCATATTGTCCGTGGCGAAGATGACCGACCGGGACCGGTCCTCGTTCTGTCGATCGAAGTTGTCGACGCAGCTGACGAGCCCGTCGCCGATGAGTGAGGAACCGCCGATGTTCGGGGGCGAGGTCGACCATGAGTAGTCGGTGCCCTCGGCGCCCCAGGTGCGGAACCCCTCCTCGGCCTCGGCGAGGTAGTTCTGGACCATGTCGTAGTCGTCGGTGAGCGGGAATGCGGAGACCGCGGTGGCGTTGAAGACGGTCAGTCCGATGCGTTCGCCGTCGAAGCGGTCGACGAGTTCCTGGTAGGACTCGAGCAGATCGGCATCGTAGCCGAGCATCGAGCCGGACACATCGAGGCAGAGCATGACATCGCGCATCTTCCGTTCCGGATTGACCGTCTCGATCCAGGCCGGGCGAGCGATTCCCGCCAGCGCGGACAGTCCGGTGAGGACGACGACGCCGAGGAGGGCGACCGTGGTCACCAGCCGTCCGCGCATGGCTCTGCGGAAACTCGGCAGGCTCGTCATCCGTCCGCTGTGGGCCACGGCCAAAGAGGACTCTGTCGACTTCGGACGGCGGAAGAAGTAGACCGCGGCTGCGGCGAGGACCAGCAGGATGAGCGCCAGCCACCAGAACATCAGGACCATCGCGCCACCAGCTTCCTGGCCTCGGCGATCTGCGGCTGCAGACCCGCCGGTTCCGCTTCGGCGAACTCCGCCTCATAGAGGCCGAGCAGGCAGTCCGCGAGGTCATCGAGACCGGCGACGGCCGCATCGCGGTAGGTCAGATGTTCGGCTTTGACGCCCCACGCGTCATGGGCGAATTCGCGCACGATCGCTGCCAGTTCCTGTGCCGATTCGCGCACGTCCGCGGACTCGGCGCTCAAGCCCGTCTCCACCGCGCTGATGCGGGAGAGGTAGGTGCTGCGCACGGGAATCGGGATGCGCGGACCCGCCGCTGCGGTGACTCCGGCAGCGGAGCGGAAGAGCGGGGCGAAGAAACTTCCGAGCACCAGCAGCAGCACGAAGCAGGCCGCTACGTACCACGCCGGTGAGACCTCCAGGGGCCCGATGAGCTCAGCGGGGCCCACGGCGATGCCTCAGCAGAAGAGTGTGGAGCCGGCCGAGGGCCGACTTCGGATGGTCGATTTCGATATGGGAGATCCCCAGTTTCGCGAGAAGGTCGTTCCGCTGCTGACAGCGGGCCGCCTCGGCGAGGGCGAACTCCTGTCTGACCTCCGGTTTCGTCATCACCGAGGTCGGCAGCCCGCGGTCGGGGCGGGCGACGTCGAACGGCGCCGAGGCGGCCGGCAGACCCGCGAGGTCCGCGTCGCTGATCGTGATCCACAGGACCTCGTGTTGGGCGCGCAGTCGGCGGATCGTCGCTTCGGCCTCCGGTCCCAGCGGGGCCTGATCGGAGATGACGACGAGCAGCATCCGATGGTTGATGTGGCTGGTGATCCACTGCAGCTGGGTGTTGATCGACCCGGGGGAGGTGGTGCCGGTCTCGGCGAGGATCTGCTGCAGGAGGTGTTCGAGGTGGGCCTCGCTGCCCTTCCGCGGGGAGGCGGTGGTGTGACCGGCATGTCCGTGGATGAGCATGACGTCGTCGGCATGACGGACGGCGAGGTAGCCGACCATCCCGGCCATGAGGATGGCCAGGTGGCGTTTGTCGGCGCCGGCGGAGGTCACGGCGTCGAAGTTGCGGGAGGTGTCGACGACGAGTCCGAGGATGTGCCTGCGGTGGGCGACATAGCGTTTGACCAGGGGCTCGGTGTGCCGGGCCGTGGCTTTCCAGTCGATGTCGCGGATCTCGTCACCGGGGATGTAGTCACGCAGATCATCGAAGTCGAGGCTGTGGCCGTGGAAGACCGAGGAGTAGTCCCCGTCGAGGAGGCGCCGGGTCCGCCGGTGGGCGTGGATGGTCATCCGCGCCTTGATGCGATTGAGCAGGACAGTCATGGGTATCGCCGCTCAGGGGGTGGGCACGGCCATGAGGAGGGCATCGACGATCTGGGCGCTCGTGATGTTCTCGGCGGCGGCTTCGAAGCCCAGTTGGATGCGGTGGGCCAGTACTCTGTGGGCGAGGTCCTTGATGTCTTCGGGGATGACGTAGTTGCGGCCGCGGATCATCGCCAGTGCCCGGCCGGCGTTCGTGAACGCGATGGAGGCACGCGGACTGGCTCCGTATTCGATGTATGGGGCGAATCGCCCGAGGTACTTCGTCGTATTGCGGGTGGCGTGGACGAGCTCGACGAGGTAGCGGGTGATGGCCGGGTCGATGTAGACGGTGCGGGCATAGCTCTGCATGGTCACGACATCGTCGAGGGTGCAGGCCGGATCGGGCACCGAATCCTTGTCGAAGACTCCGGAGTCGAGGCGGGAGAGGATCTCGACCTCCTCGCCGGGGTTCGGGTGGGTGAGCAGATCCTTGATCATGAACCGGTCGAGCTGGGCTTCCGGCAGCTGGTAGGTGCCCTCCTGCTCGATCGGGTTCTGTGTGGCCATGACGAGGAAGGGGCGGGGGAGTTCGAAGCGTTTGCCCCCGATCGTCGTCTGCTTCTCCTGCATGGCCTCGAGCATCGCCGACTGAGTCTTCGCCGATGACCGGTTGATCTCGTCGAGGAGGACGATGTTCGCATGCACGGGGCCGAGCACCGTATTGAACGAGCCCTCATGCGCGTTGTAGATCTGCGAGCCGATGATGTCGGCCGGCAGCAGGTCAGGAGTGCACTGGATGCGGGAGAACTGTCCGTCCACGGCATTGGCCAGCGCTGCAGCGGCCGTGGTCTTCGCCAGACCCGGCACGCTCTCCAACAGCAGGTGACCGCTGGAGAGGAGCCCGATGAGCAGGGATTCGCGCAGGCGCTGCTGCCCGACGACGAAATGGTCGAGGTAGGACTCCAAGGCCTTGAGGATCGTCTGTGCGTGCGCGATCTCCTGCGTGTTCGCCGGTGCCGTTGCCGTCATGGTCCCTCAGTCTCTCGGTGTCACTGGTCGCTCGACGCCATGTGTCTTTCGGTGTCACTGTGGTCGTTCAGCCACGCCGTCTGATGCGTTTCTGTGGTCTCCAGCATATTGGCTGGCACTGACACGCAACAGCCGGGAACGTTGCAGTGCTGACACACAGAGCAGTGCCAAGTCCGACGTGCGTTCGTCCAACACCTGCCATTCACAGTGCGGCCACCTCGTGTCAGGACCGGGCTGTAGCGTCGATGGAACCGACGGACTGATGTGAGGAGGTGCTGTGATGATCGCCTCCGCTCCGACGTGATCGGTGCCGCACGAAGGAGTTCGGAATCGTCGGTCGTGGGCTCCGCGACATGCCCACAGGCAAAAATTTTTCCTGTGGAAAGCGGTGGAAAACGGAGGTGGAGAACGGGTCGAAAATCGGTCCTGAAGCCGCCGATCCCAGCGTCCGCGCAGGTGATCGAACTACATGACTGTCGTTCACAGCCTGTGGACGATTGTGGACGGTGATGCCACAGGGTGTGGAACCTGCAAATGACACTGGTGTAACACTGGATATAGGGGTAAGGTCTAACCCGAACACAACATCTAGTGGTCACCCCTGAGCCTGCGTCTGGTGATATTCATCATGATCGAGCAGTTGACGGGACACGGTCACAGCCATCAGAATGCCGAACTGCACAGCAGATTGAAGGAGTCGTCATGATCACCGTGTACACCAAGCCAGCTTGCGTCCAGTGCAACGCCACCTACCGTGCTCTCGACGCCAAGGGCCTGAAGTACAAGTCGGTCGATCTCAGCGTCGACGAGAACGCCCTCGATGTCGTCAAGGCGATGGGCTACATGCAGGCTCCCGTCGTCGTCACCGACAACGATCACTGGTCGGGCTTCCGCCCGGACAAGATCGCCACCCTGACCGGCGAACAGTCTGCGTCCGTCGTGGCCTGACAATGCTGCTGGTCTACTTCTCTGCCAACTCCGAGTACACGCACCGCTTCGTCGCGAAGCTGCGTCACCCGGCAGTGCGGTTGCCGACGTTGACCACGGAGCCGACGTTGCGAGTGGATGAGCCATTCGTTCTCGTCACCCCCACCTATGGGGCCGGTCGCAATCGCGGGGCTGTTCCCAAGCAAGTCATCAGATTCCTCAATGTCGAAGAGAACCGCCGTCATCTCGTCGGTGTCATCGGCGCCGGAAACACGAACTTCGGCGAGGACTACTGCCGCGCGGCCTTCAAGGTCGCGGCAAAGTGTCAAGTACCCCTCATGTATCGAGTCGAACTCCTGGGCACTCAGGAAGATGTCGACGCTGTCAACCTAGGATTGGACAAACTGTGCGCGAGCTCGCTGAAGACCGCAATGTAGAGGACATCATCCGCGAAGAGACGGATCTGGATTACCACGCGCTCAACGCGATGCTGAACCTGTACGACGAGGACGGCAGAATCCAGTTCGAACGTGACAAGCAGGCTGCCCGCCAGTACTTCCTGCAGCACGTGAACAACAACACCGTCTTCTTCCACAACCTCAAGGAGAAGCTCGACTACCTCGTCGAGAAGGACTACTACGAGCCCGAGGTCCTGGACCAGTATTCGTTCGAGTTCATCGAACAGCTGTCGACACGCGCCTATGATCAGAAGTTCCGATTCCAGACCTTCCTCGGTGCGTTCAAGTTCTACACCTCCTACACGCTGAAGACCTTCGACGGGAAGCGCTACCTCGAACGCTTCGAGGACCGCGTCGTCATGGTCGCTCTCTTCCTGGCCCGTGGCGACGAGACGCTGGCCACCCAGCTCGTCGACGAGATCATCGCTGGCCGTTTCCAGCCGGCCACCCCGACGTTCCTCAACGCCGGAAAGAGGCAGCGCGGCGAGCTCGTCTCCTGCTTCCTGCTGCGCATCGAAGACAATATGGAGTCGATCGGCCGCTCCATCAACTCTGCGTTGCAGCTGTCCAAGCGCGGAGGCGGTGTGGCCTTCGCTCTGACGAACATCCGCGAGTCCGGTGCCCCGATCAAGAAGATCGAGAACCAGTCCTCCGGCGTCATCCCCGTGATGAAGCTGCTCGAGGACTCGTTCTCCTACGCCAACCAGCTCGGAGCGCGTCAGGGCGCCGGTGCCGTGTACCTGCACGCCCACCACCCCGACATCTACAAGTTCCTCGACACCAAACGCGAGAACGCCGATGAGAAGATCCGAATCAAGACCCTGTCCCTGGGTGTTGTGATCCCTGACATCACCTTCGAGCTGGCCAAGCGCAACGAGGACATGTACCTCTTCAGCCCCTACGACGTTGAGCGCGTCTACGGTGTGCCCTTCTCCGACATCAATGTCACCGAGAAGTACACCGAGCTCGTCGACAACGCGGCGATCAAGAAGAAGAAGATCAATGCCCGTGAGTTCTTCCAGACTCTGGCCGAGATCCAGTTCGAGTCCGGGTACCCGTACGTGATGTTCGAGGACACCGTCAACAAGGCGAACCCGATCGACGGCAAGATCATCATGTCCAACCTCTGCTCGGAGATCCTCCAGGTCTCCGAACCCAGCAAGTACGACGATGATCTCGGCTACGACGTCGTCGGCAAGGACATCTCCTGCAACCTCGGTTCGCTCAACATCGCTCTGACGATGGACTCGGACAACTTCGGTCAGACCATCGAGACCGCGATCCGGGGACTCACCGCTGTCGCCGAGACCTCGAACATCCAGTCCGTGCCCTCGATCGCCCGCGGCAACGACATGTCGCATGCCATCGGCCTGGGGCAGATGAACCTCCACGGCTATCTGGCTCGGGAGCACATCTACTACGGCTCCGATGAGGGCCTGGACTTCACGAACATGTACTTCTACACCGTCGCCTACCACTGTGTGCGCGCGTCGATGGAGATCGCGAAGGAACGCGGTGAGACCTTCGCCGGCTTCGAGCGGTCGAAGTACGCCACCGGCGAATACTTCGACAAGTACACCGATGAGGCCTGGCAGCCGCGCACCGCTCGTGTGGCCGAACTGTTCTCCGCAGCGAACGTGCACATCCCGACGCAGGACGACTGGCGAGAGCTCAAGGCTCAAGTGGCCGAGCACGGCCTCTACAACCAGAACCTCCAGGCCGTGCCGCCGACCGGTTCGATCTCATACATCAACAACTCGACCTCGTCGATCCACCCGGTGGCCTCGAAGATCGAAATCCGCAAGGAGGGCAAAGTCGGCCGCGTGTACTACCCGGCTCCCTTCATGGACAACGACAACCTCGAGTATTACCAGGACGCCTACGAGATCGGCTACGAGAAGATCATCGACACGTATGCCGAGGCCACGAAGCACGTGGACCAGGGGCTGTCGCTGACGCTGTTCTTCATGGACACCGCTACCACTCGTGACATCAACAAGGCGCAGATCTACGCCTGGCGCAAGGGAATCAAGACCATCTACTACATCCGGCTCCGGCAGCTTGCTCTGCAGGGCACAGAGGTCGAAGGCTGCGTCTCCTGCATGCTCTGATCAATGGAATCGGCGGACCGATGTGAATCGGTCCGCCGGCTTCGTGCGGGCCCCACGCCACCGGCCGGGCGCGCATATGACTTTCGTCTGCCGTGCAGACAATCGCGCAGACAAATCGTACTCACGACGAACAGCACTTTGGGAAGAGAGAAAGCGTTGGAGAATCTGACTCTGGCATCGCATGTCGACGCCATCAACTGGAACCGCGTCGTCGATCCGATCGATGATGAGGTCTGGGATCGCCTGACCGGCAACTTCTGGCTGCCGGAGAAGGTCCCGCTGAGCAACGACATCCAGTCCTGGGCGACTCTGACCGATGATGAGAAGACGCTGACGATGCGCGTCTTCACCGGTCTGACCCTGCTCGACACGATCCAGGGCACTGTCGGTGCGATCTCGCTCATCCCGGATGCGGTGACCCCGCACGAAGAGGCCGTACTGACGAACATCGCATTCATGGAAAGCGTCCACGCGAAGTCGTACTCCTCCATCTTCTCGACCCTGTGCTCGACGAAGGAGATCGACGAGGCCTTCCGCTGGTCGCGTGAGAACAAGTACCTGCAGTCCAAGGCCGATATCATCCTCAGCTACTACCGGGGAGACGATCCGCTCAAGCGCAAGGTCGCCTCGACGCTGCTCGAGTCCTTCCTCTTCTACTCGGGCTTCTACCTGCCCATGTACTGGTCGGCACACGCCAAGCTGACGAACACAGCTGACCTCATCCGTCTGATCATCCGCGATGAGGCCGTGCACGGCTACTACATCGGCTACAAGTACCAGAAGGGTCTGGAGTCGCAGTCCGAGGAGCGCAAGCAGGAGCTCAAGGACTACACCATGAACCTCATGTTCGAGCTCTACGAGAACGAGGTCGCCTACACCCACGACATCTACGATCCGGTGGGCCTGTCGGAGGACTGCAAGATGTTCCTCCACTACAACGCCAACAAGGCGCTGATGAACCTCGGCTACGAGGCGATGTTCCCCAAGGAGGTCACGAAGGTCAATCCGGCGATCCTCGCGGCTCTCTCACCCGGCAGCGATGAGAACCACGACTTCTTCTCCGGTTCGGGTTCGTCCTACGTCATCGGCAAGGC
>NZ_JBQDYQ010000059.1:0-18336 GCF_052105255.1 Brevibacterium sp. | reverse complement strand
AGGTAGTGAGACAGCACAGCCCAGCAACCTCGCGCGAGGTTGCTGGGCCGCCGTCAGGTAGCAATAAGGGAAGAGAACGGGGTCCGAACCGTGTGGTTCGGACCCCGTGAAGCTATAGCCTCAGTCGTGCGCTCAGAGAGCGTTGATCTGCGTGGACAGGCGCGACTTGCGGTTCGCAGCGTTGTTCTTGTGCAGAACACCCTTCGAAACAGCTTTGTCGAGCTTGCGGGCAGCCACAGCATAAGCCTGCTGTGCCTCTTCCTTGTTGCCGGCAGCAATGTTCTCGCGAACGACGCGGACGTAGGACCGAACCTCGGACCGGACAGCCTTGTTGCGCTGACGAGCCTTCTCGTTGGTCTTGATCCGCTTGATCTGGGACTTGATATTAGCCAATTTCAACACTCTTTCGTGTTAGTGGTACATGGTCGTGAGGGCGCATCGAACCGACATGATCATCTCCGCGGGGAAACACATCGACGACTTCGAATCCGACGGCATCTTCACCCGACCTCGGCGAGACACACGCCTTGATGAAGACACAATCACCTATGATACAGCCTCGAACACCGGGCCGGAAATCCCGTGCAGCCTCGTCGCGCAGTGCACACAATGGTCCGTCCGGGCTGTCAGGCGGGTCTCAGCCGGAGATGTGCTCGGCGACGCGGTCGAAAACGTCGCGGGGGATGACCGCACCTTCCCGGCGGATCGAATCCGGGTCGAGGCGGATGATCCGATCAAGGCGGAGTTCAGAGGGCCTTCCCTGCGAATCCCAGTCCCCGGTGCCGATGTTCATCCACTTGGCGTGCCGGTCCTCGCGGACCTCGCCGACGCCGCCGGGGATGTGATCCTTGCTCGTGAGCATGAGCGCGAGCACCCACCTGCCGTCACGGCCGACGACCAGCGACGGGCGATCCTTTCCCTGTGAGTGATCCTCCTCGAAGGGGACCCACCCCCAGACGACCTCGCCCGGATCGGCATCGCCGTCGAGATCGGGGGAGTAGCTGACCTTGATCGACCCCGTGAAATCACCGGGGTACGAACCCGAACCGCCTGAGCCGGCACGGTCATCAGGCCTCGCCGAGGTGGCACCTCCACCGCCCGGCCGCGGAGGATCCTGCCGGCGGGCATCCGTGGGCTGCGAGGAGCCTCCGGAGTTCTTCTTCGACTGCGACTGTCGCAGGTAGCGCAGCCCCTCACGGACTCCGATTCTCGCGGCCCGATTGACCAGTGATTTCCAATTCATATGTCCAGCCTAAACGAGTCGACTGCCGCAGGTCGCGCAGAACAGCGAACCGACGCAGACATATGAAACCGACACGGTCATGTGAAATCGAGGACAGCCTCGACTGGGAAATGGTCGGAGGGGTACGTCCCGTCGATCTCGAACGTGTCGATGCGCGTGGACACCGTGCGCAGGCCCGGGGTCGTCAGGATCCAGTCGATGCGCGGCTCACCGGCTTTCGGGCCCGTGTAGCGATGGAAGGTGCCGATATCCTCCCCGGGGATCTCCGCGGCGGTGTCGGTGAGGCCGAGTTCGGTGCAGAAGAAGTCGTAGACCGGGGAGCCGGTGGCGACATTGAAGTCACCGGTGACCACGCAGGGATGGGCCGCCTCGGCGATGGACTCGGCCATGATCCGACCGGACTCGAGACGGGCGCGCTCGGACTTGTGGTCGAGGTGGGTGTTGAGCACACGCAGCCGTCGGTCGGAGTCGAGGTCGCGGACATCGACCGTCGTCAGGGTGCGTGCATGCGAGACTCCCCATGACTCCGATGCCACGGTGTCGGGCTGTTCGGACAGCCAGCTGATGTCGACGGCGTCGACGTCGAAGCGCTTCGAATCGAGGATCACGGCCGTGAACTCTCCGGAATTGCCGCCGGAGTGGCCCTCTCCGAGCCAGATGTACTCCTCGGGCAGCAGGCTGATGAGCGTCTCGAGCTGGTCGAATTCGCCCTCCTGGGTGCCGATGAGGTGCGGACGTGCGCGCCGGATGAGCTCGGCGGCGATCGGCAGCCGCTCGGCCACCGGATGTCCGTCCATGGCGGGATAGCGGAGGTTGAAGCTCATGACCCGGAATTCGCTCATGCCACCATCTTCCCCGATCGGCACGGTCCGGCACATGCATCGGCCCCGTTCGGCGCGGACGAATCGCATCCGACAGCTGACGAACCGCGAAAGTCCCCGACGATGACGACGTGCACGTCTGTGGATTCCAGGTCCGTGCACAAGTCATGAAACAATGGGAGATCGGGTCTGACCGGGGACCCGGTCTGTCAACGAAAGGGCGTTCATGTCACCTCAGGTGAATCAGGAAGCTGCACAGCGGATCTCACCGTCTGCCACCTCACCCGAGCTGATTCGCAATTTCTGCATCATCGCTCATATCGACCATGGCAAATCGACCCTGGCCGACCGCATGCTCCAGATGACCGGTGTCGTCGAGAACCGCGATATGCGCGCCCAGTACCTCGACCGGATGGACATCGAACGCGAACGCGGAATCACCATCAAGTCCCAGGCCGTGCGCATGCCGTGGGAACACGGGGACACTCCGTACGCGCTCAACATGATCGACACTCCCGGCCACGTCGACTTCAGCTACGAGGTCTCGCGGTCCCTGGCCGCCTGTGAAGGCGCGCTGCTGCTCGTCGACTCCGCTCAGGGCATCGAAGCCCAGACGCTGGCCAACCTGTACCTGGCCATGGAGAACGATCTGACGATCATCCCCGTGCTCAACAAGATCGACCTGCCGGCCGCACAGCCGGAGAAGTACGCGGACGAGCTCGCCAACCTCATCGGCTGCGAACCCGAGGACTGCCTGCTCGTGTCCGGCAAGACCGGTGAAGGCGTCGAAGAGGTCCTCGACCGCATCATCACCGATATCCCCGCTCCTGTCGGCGACGCCGACGCCCCGGCCCGCGCCATGATCTTCGACTCCGTCTACGACACCTACCGCGGTGTGGTCACCTATGTTCGGCTCGTCGACGGTTCCCTCAAGCCGCGTGAGAAGATCGAGATGATGTCGACCGGCAGCACTCACGAACTGCTCGAGATCGGTGCCTCCTCACCCGAGCCGAAGGCGACGAAGGGCCTCGGCGTCGGTGAGGTCGGCTATCTCATCACCGGGGTGAAAGATGTCCGGCTGTCGAAGGTCGGCGACACCGTCACGCTGGCCGCGTCTCCCGCATCGGAACCGCTCGAGGGGTACAAGGAGCCGCAGCCGATGGTGTATTCGGGCCTGTTCCCGATCGACGGCTCGGACTACCCGGTGCTGCGTGACGCGCTGGACAAGATCAAACTCAACGATGCCTCCCTGGCATACGAGCCCGAGACGTCCACGGCGCTGGGCTTCGGCTTCCGCTGCGGCTTCCTCGGCCTCCTGCACCTCGAGGTCCTCCGCGATCGGCTCGAGCGCGAATACGACCTCGACCTCATCTCGACGGCACCGAGCGTGATCTACGACGTGACCATGGAGGACGGGACCGAGACGACGGTGACGAACCCGAGCGAATTCCCCACGGGCAAGGTCAAGGAAGTCAGAGAACCCATGGTCCGGGCGACGATCCTCACTCCGAGCGACTACATCGGTGCGGTGATGGAGCTGTGCCAGACCCGTCGGGGCAACCTGCAGGGCATGGACTACCTGTCCTCGGACCGCGTGGAGATCCGCTACCGCCTGCCGCTGGCAGAGATCGTCTTCGACTTCTTCGACCAGCTCAAATCACGGACCAAGGGCTATGCGACGCTCGACTATTCCGATGACGGGGAGGATCCGTCGGATCTCGTCAAGGTCGATATCCTGCTGCACGGCGACCAGGTCGATGCGTTCTCGGCGATCGTCCACCGCGACAATGCCTACTCCTACGGTGTGGCGATGGCAGGCAAGCTGCGCAAGCTCATTCCGCGCCAGCAGTTCGAGGTGCCCATCCAGGCGGCCATCGGCTCTCGCATCATCGCCCGTGAGACCATCCGTGCCATCCGCAAGGACGTGCTGTCGAAGTGCTACGGCGGCGATATCAGCCGTAAGCGCAAGCTGCTCGAGAAGCAGAAGGAGGGCAAGAAGAGGATGAAGGTGGTCGGCACCGTCGAGGTCCCGCAGGAAGCCTTCATCGCGGCCCTGTCCTCCGACGAGCCGGAGACGAAGGACAGCAAGAAGTAAGTGCCCGCACAACCGACCGGTGAGGTCCCTCCGCGCGACGGTTCGCTGCCGACTTCGGCGGGGATCGGGGCCGCTGAGCGAGGGCTGAGCCTCTACATCCACGTCCCGTACTGCCGGGTCCGCTGCGGCTACTGCGACTTCAACACCTACACCGCCGACGACCTCGGCCCGGGCGCGTCCCGTGAGGACTACCGCGGAAACCTCGCCCGTGAGCTCGATCTGTCCGTGTCCACCCTCGCCGAGGCTGGGGCGGGCGACCGTGAGGTCTCGACGATCTTCTTCGGCGGGGGCACCCCGACGCTGCTCGCAGCCGACGTGCTCGCCGGGGTGATGGACGATGTCCGCGCCCGCTTCCGCCTGGCCGAGACCGTCGAAGTCACCACCGAAGCCAACCCCGACACCCTGGATCCTGCCTATATCGCGACTCTCGCCGGAGCCGGTGTCAACCGGATCTCCATGGGTATGCAGTCGGCCGTGCCGCATGTGCTCGCGACCTTGGACCGCACCCATGATCCGGAGAAGATCCCCGAGGTGGCTCGCTGGGTCAAGGACGCCGGACTCGAACTCAGCCTCGACCTCATCTACGGCACCCCGGGGGAGTCGTTCGCCGATTGGCGTCGCTCGCTGGAGGTTGCCCTGTCCAACGAGGTCGATCACATCTCGGCGTATTCCCTCATCGTCGAACCGGGAACGAAGATGGGCGCGATGGTGCGCCGCGGCGAACTGCCGATGCCCGATGAGGACGACTTGGCCGACAAATACGAGATCGCCGACGCCGCGATCTCCGCCGCCGGTCTGCATTGGTACGAGGTGAGCAATTGGTCGACCGGTCCCGATACGCGCTGTGAACACAATCTGGCCTATTGGCGCAATGCCGACTGGTGGGGCTTCGGGCCGGGCGCCCACTCCCATGTCGGGGGTGTGAGGTTCTGGAACGCCAAACATCCGCGTGCCTGGGCCGACCGGCTCGTGGCGGGGCAGTCCCCGTCGATCGGTCGGGAGGTCCTCGATGATCGGACCCGGGAGATCGAGCGGATCATGCTCGCCGCTCGGATCGACCGTGAGCTGCGCCTGGACTCTCTGGCTCCGGGCAGCCAGCAGGCGATCAGAACCTTCGTCGGACAGGGTCTGCTCGACGCGGATGGCGCCGCGGCCGGCTGGTTCCAGCCGACTCTGCAGGGACGTCTCATGGCCGACTATATGGTGCGCATCCTCACCGAATACGTGTGAACGAGTCTCGCCCCGCCATCCGGATCGGGCGGCGGGGCGAGCTGCTCAGCGAATCTGCGCCGGTGGGACTCTCGGGCTGCGTCAGCTCACTTGATCCAGTTCGGAGTCATCGGGATTCGGTAGCCCTCACCGCGGTTGGCTGCCATTCCGGCGATGATCTCGATGACGATCATGTAGATCGAGAGCACCGGCAGGAGCAGCAGGATGAGGAAGCCGATGCCGACGATCGTGAGGATTCCGCCGATCAGTCCGATGCCGAATCCGGCGATGACACCGATGATCAGCAGGTTGAGCGACTGTGCGCCATGATGACGCAGGAACGGCGACTTGTCCTTGTTGATGATGAAGAGGATGAGGGTGACGATCCAGCCGACGCCGACGACGTAGGTGGCGGCGTGTGCGAGGTGTGACCACAGTGCGGTGGTGCGTTCGCTCTGGTCGGCGTTCCAGAATCCGAGTGAGTTCGGACCGTAGGCGGCATCCGGAAGTTCTGCTCCCATGGGAACACCGGCGGCAGCCGACTGCGCCGAGGATGCTCCCTGGAATCCGTATCCCGCCTGCGGCTGTCCCTGGGGAGCGCCGAAAGGCTGCTGGGAGCCGTAGCCGGGCTGCGAGCCGTAGGCCGGATTCTGCTGCGGGGAGCCGTGCCCGGCGTGGGGCTGCTGAGAGCCGAAGCCGGGCTGAGATCCCTGCTGAGGGTTCTGCGGCTGCGAGCCGTACTGGGTCTGACCATTCTGCTGCGGCTGCGAACCCTGCTGCGGCTGCTGCGCTTGCGGCTGCTGTGAGCCCGACTGCGGGGAATAGTTCGGGGGCATCGGCTGTGACTGTCCGTTGTTCGGCTGCTGCGGGTTGTCCGACATGAGAGTCCCTTCAGAGTGTGCGATCACTCCACATTAACCCAGGGAGTGCGGGCTGTCCCAGAGTGCGCGGGGTGACGGGGGATGGTCACTTCACGAAGTTGATGGTGAGCGGAAACCTATACCCCTCGCCCCTGTTCGCTGCGACGGCGGCAATGATGTAGAGGACGCAGTAGACGAGTGGGACGATGACCGCGGCGTACATGATGATGATGCCGATCCCGAAGGTCACCAATGCGAGGATGAAACCGAGGATGCCGAAGACGAAGAGGGCTGCGAAGGTGACGATCGTGTTCGTGATCATCGCGTTGAGTCCCTGACGCGAATGCTCGCGGACGAACGGCGACTCGTCCTTCTTCACGAGGAACATGATGAGCGGCATGAACCCGAACAGAAGCGCGCCGAGGTGGGTCCACAGAGCCGTGGTCCGGTCGGGTTCGGGGGCCATCCAGAACTGTTCGGAGCCGGGTCCGTACGCCTGCTCGGGCAGGGAGCGGGAGTCGAACATCGCCGGGTTGTGCATCTGCGGCATGCCGTAACCCGGCTGCGCGCCAAATCCAGTCTGCCCACCGTACCCCGGCTGACCACCGTACCCCGGCTGACCGCCGTAACCAGGCTGCGCGCCGAACGACTGTTGTGAGCCGTAGCCCGTCTGACCACTGTGCGTCTGCGGCCGAGAATACTGCTGGCCCTGCGGCGCGTAGGGCTGCTGCGGGCCCGACGCCTGAGAGTAGTTCGGCGGCATCGGTCGGCTGCCCGGCTGCTCGGGGTGGTGCGACATGGGGATCCTTTCGAAGAACGCTTGCCCTCCAGACTAGCCGAGCCCCGCGTCCCGAGGATGTCGGGAAAGCCTCACTCCTGTGACAGTTTCGGCACACGCCGACAGCTCGCCGTGACCACCACGGGCCACCGACGCACCACCGAAGTCAATCAGCCGACGGTGACGAAGTCGATGAGCTCCTCGACCCGACCCGACAGCGTCGGTTCGACATCGGCGATCGTGCTCACCTTCCCGAGGATGCGCACCCACCCGCGAGCGACATCTCGATGGTCGGCGTGCGGCCATCCGATGCGCCGGAGGATTCCCGTCTTCCAGTCCTCACCGCGGGGGACGACCGGCCATTGCCGGATGCCGACGACATGGGGCTTCACCGCCTGCCAGATATCGACGTAGGGGTGGCCGATGATGTGGACGACGTCGCGGTAGCGCGGATCGGCACGGACCGCCTCGGCGATCTTCGATTCCTTCGTCCCGGTCACCAGGTGATCGGCGAGGACACCGACCCGATGGTCCCGATCCGGACCGAAGGCTGCGAGCTTGTCGGCGACGTCGTCGAGACCGCCCAGGGGTTCGACGACGACGCCTTCGATGCGCAGATCATCGCCCCAGATCTTCTCGACGAGTTCGGCATCGTGCTTGCCCTCCACCCAGATCCGCGACCCGCGGGCCACTCGAGCCTTCGCACCGACCACGGCGCGAGACCCGGAAGCCGTCCGCCCGGGCTGCTGCGCCTTCTTCTTCGGCAGCTGCACATCGACGGGCTGTCCTTCGAGGAGGAAACCCGGTCCCAGCGGAAAGGCACGGACCTTGCCGACGCGGTCCTCGAGCTTGACGACGACACCGGCCGTGGTCTTCTCCGCGCCGACGACAGCACCGACATAGCCGCTCATCGCATCCTCGAGAACCATGCCCAGGCCGAGCTCGACCTGACGGGACTTCTGCGGACGGTGCGACGACGGCGAGGAACCGGAGAGCACATCGGGGCCATAGCGATCAAAAGCATTCACGGGCACCCACCATAATCAAGGACGGTCCCGCAGGCGCGCAGACCCGCAGGTCACCCCCAGAAATGAATTCCGGGGACGAGAAGCGTAGAATTGGCACTCAGGCTCAAGGAGTGCCAAGTATCGGCACGGGACCGTGATCGGCTGAAGAGACGGAGAGGAGAACCGCGATGAACGACAGCAGACGTGCACAGGTGCTGCGCGCCATCGTCGAGGACTTCGTCGCCACCAACGAACCCGTGGGATCGAATGCGATCGTCCAGCGCCACACCCTCGGCGTCTCCCCGGCCACGATCCGCAACGATATGGCCCAGCTCGAGCACGAAGGCTATATCGCCCAACCCCACACCTCGGCCGGTCGGATCCCCACCGACCTCGGCTACCGGATGTTCGTCGACCGCATCGACGAGTTCAAACCGCTGACCACCGCCGAGCGCCGCGCGATCTTCCAGCTCATCGACGGCGATGTCGACCTCGACGAGATGCTCGACCGCACCGTCCGCGTGCTCTCCGGCCTCACCCGCCAGGTGGCGCTCATCCAATACCCGACGGTGTCGCGGGCGCGCATCAAACACGTCGAGATCGTCGGCCTCGGCCCCGGCCGGATCCTCGTCGTCCTCATCACCGACGCCGGTCAGGTCGAGCAGAAGTCCGTGATCACCCCGACCCCGCTCGACGAGGATGCCGTCCGCGGGCTGCGCGACCAGATCAATGCCGATTTCGCCGGACGCACGCTCGCGCAGGTCTTCGGTTCGTCCCCCACCGCCGAGGCGGTCGCCGCCGAATCGAGCGAGTCGGCGGGACGTGACGAGTCCGGACTCACACAGGTCAGGGCCGCCGTCGTCGACCTCGTCGCCGCGACCCGCGAAGAGCGCATCATCATGGCCGGGACTGCGAACCTCGCCCGTTCCGGCAGCGAATTCGGAGAGAAGATGGCCCCGATCCTCGAAGCCTTCGAGGAGCAGGTGGTCCTGCTCCGGCTGCTCACCTCGATGGCAGAGGACCATGGGGGGATCAGCGTGCGCATCGGGCGTGAGAATACTCACGAATCGTTCAGTTCGACTTCCGTCGTCGCCGCCGAATATGGTCATGACGCGGGTTCGTCGGCCAGACTGGCGGTGCTCGGCCCGACCCGGATGGACTATCCGACGACGATCTCGGCAGTCCGTGCCGTCGCGAAGTACGTGTCCTCGATCCTCGACCGAGGGTAGGGCCGGTGCAGTGACGACGACCAGGGGTGCCCGCAGTCGGGCAGCACGCAACCGGTGAGTACCGCGCAGGAGCGCAGCCACCACCACGAACAGAGAAGACCACTACGTCAGGGAGAGAGAAGTTTCTGTGGCCGATCACTATGAAACACTCGGAGTGTCCAAAGACGCTTCCGCGGCTGAGATCAAGTCGTCGTACCGGAAGCTGGCACGCAAGTACCACCCGGACGTCAATCCCGGTCACGAAGACGAATTCAAAGCCATCTCACTGGCCTACGACGTGCTCTCGGATCCGGAGAAGCGCCGCAACTACGATATGGGCGGCGGCGAGAACGGTCAGGGCTTCCCCGCCGGCGGCGGCTTCGGCGGATTCGGCGACATCTTCGAGACCTTCTTCGGCGGTGGCGGCGGACAGGCCGGAGGCCCCATCCCGCGCACACAGCGCGGCAAGGACGCCCTCGTCGGCGTCAACATCGACTTGAAGACCGCGGCCTTCGGCGGCACCGTCGATCTCGACGTGACCACTGCGGTCGTCTGCGACACCTGTTCGGGTGCCGGCACGCAGGAGGGCACGAAGATCGAGACCTGCTCGCTGTGCCACGGCGCCGGCAGCGTCCAGCGCATGACGCGGACCCTGCTGGGCCAGATGGTCACGAACCAGACCTGCAACTCCTGCCACGGCTTCGGCACCGTCATCCCCAACCCCTGCCTCAACTGCCAGGGCGACGGACGCGTGCGCAAGCAGCGGACCATGAAGATCCGCATCCCCGCCGGAGTCTCCGACGGCACCCGCATCCAGCTGTCCAGCCAGGGAGAGGTCGGTCCCGGCGGCGGACCCGCCGGTGATCTCTTCGTCGAGGTCATGGTCACCCGCCACGAGGTCTTCCAGCGCGACGGCGACAACCTCCGGGCCGCCGTCTCGGTGCCGATGACCGCAGCGACCCTGGGAGCGACCATCCCGTTCGAGACCTTCGACGGCACCCAGGACCTCACCATCGCCGCCGGCACCCAGTCCGGCACCGTCGTCAAACTCCCCGGACTCGGCGCCTCCCGCCTGCGCTCGGAGACTCGCGGCGACCTGCTCATCACCGTCGACGTCCTCACCCCGGACACCCTCGACGACGAACAGCGCGAACTGCTCGAGAAGCTCGCCGAACTGCGCGGAGAGGAAGCACCGCGGGCCCAGATCTCGACGGAGAACCGCGGAATGTTCTCCCGCATGCGTGAGAGGTTCGCCGGTCGGTGAGTCTTCCCGTATTCCGCTCCGCCACCGCCGCCGAGGCGGTCGTCGGGTCCGCTCTCACCCTCGGTGAGGACGTGGCCGGGCACGCGGTGCGGGTGCGTCGGATCGGTCCCGGCGAGGACATCGACATCGTCGACGGGGACGGCACACGGGTGCGCGGAACCGTCACGGCCGCCTCGACGAGCGAGCTGACGATCGACGTCACCGCGGTGACGCACGAGGACAGCACCGGCCCACGCCTCGTGCTCGTCCAGGCCCTGGCCAAGGGCGACCGAGACCTGCAGGCGATCGAAACGGCCACGGAGATCGGCGTCGACGACGTCATTCCCTGGGCCGCCGAACGTTCGATCGCCGACTGGCCGGCGAAGAAGCGGGAGAAGATGGCCGCGAAATGGGAGAACCTGCTGAATGCGGCCTCCCTGCAGGCCAGACGCTCCCGGTTTCCGGTGCTGCGCGAACTCGTCCGCGGGGCCTCCCTGGCCACAGCCTTCGACGAGTCCGATGCGGTCTTCGTCCTCCACGAGACCGCTCAGCGCAGACTCTCCGCAGCGCTGGCCGATCTGATCGCGGAGGGCAATTCGCCGCTGCCGGAGCGCATCGTCTTCGTCGTCGGGCCCGAAGGCGGCATCAGCGACGGCGAACTCGCAGCCTTGACCGGCCGTGGAGCGAGACCGGTGCTGCTGGGACCGACGATCCTGCGTTCGTCATCGGCAGGACCCGCCGGTCTCGTCCTGGCCCAGAATTCATTGGGCCGTTGGTGAGACACCGGACTAGGATGGAAGCACACTCTGGCGCCGCCGGTGACGGTGCGCCCACTTGCAAAGGAACATTCTGGACATCACTCCACCGAACCCGAACGCCATGAACCCCACCGACTCGGACGCCGCCGCACCCGGCGACGGTGCCGCGGGCAATGATGCCGTGACGGACACACGCGACGCCGAACGCGACACCGTGCGGCTGGTCATCCCGGACTCCATCGACCTCGTCGCCTTCTTCGGCCCCGGAGAGTCGAATCTGCGCGCCCTGGAGAAGACCTTCGACGACCTCGACATCCACGTCCGGGCCAATCAGGTCCAGGTCACCGGTGACCCCCAGCGTGTCGAAGCCTTCGTCAGCGTCATCGGGGAACTCAAGAAGCTGCACACGGCCGGCCATCGCATCAACGAAGAGACGATCGAGAGGGTCACGACGTTCTCCTCCGAGGGAGCGGCCGCCTCGGCGGTGCTCGGCACGGACATCCTCTCCACCAGGGGAAAGTCGATCCGTCCGAAGACGATGGGCCAGCACGACTACGTCAGGGCCATCCGCAACCACACGATCACCTTCGGCATCGGTCCGGCCGGAACCGGCAAGACCTACCTGGCGATGGCGATGGCCGTCAACGCCCTCCAGCACAAAGAGGTCTCGCGGATCATCCTCACCCGGCCTGCCGTCGAAGCCGGCGAATCCCTGGGCTATCTGCCCGGCACGCTCAACGACAAGATCGACCCGTATGTGCGTCCGCTCTATGACGCCCTCCACGACATGGTCGATCCCGAATCGATCCCGCTGCTCATCGAGACCGGCACGATCGAGGTCGCTCCCTTGGCCTATATGCGCGGGCGCACCCTCAACGACGCGTTCATCATCCTCGACGAAGCCCAGAACACGACGGCCGAGCAGATGAAGATGTTCCTCACCCGCCTCGGCTTCGGATCGCGCATGGTCGTCACCGGTGACATCTCCCAGATCGACCTGCCGGGCAAGACCCGCAGCGGACTCAAGGTCGTCCGCGACATCCTCGACGGCATCGATGACCTGCAGTTCTGCGAACTGGGCAGCAAGGACGTCGTCCGGCATTCGCTGGTGACGAAGATCGTCGAAGCCTACGACCTGTGGGGGAGTGCCGAATGAACACCGAGATCCTCAATGAGACCGACGCCGAGGTGGACCTCGACGAAGTCGTGGCCCTGACCGAATACTTGGGCTCTGCCCTGCACATGCACCCGGGGGCGGAGCTGGCCGTGACGATGGTCGATTCGGCGGCGATGTCCGAACTCCACGTCACCTGGATGGATCTCGAGGGCCCGACCGACGTCATGTCCTTTCCCATGGATCAGCTCCACCGTGGTGAGCCGGGGACGCCGACCGAAGGTCAGATGGGCGATATCATCATCTGCCCCGAGGTCGCCGGGGCTCAGGCTCGGGCGGCCGGTCATTCGACGATGGACGAGATCCTGCTGCTGACCGTCCACGGTTTCCTCCACCTGCTCGGCTACGACCATGGTCAGCCCGAGGAGCGCGAGGAGATGTTCGCCCTCCAGCGGCATCTGCTGCTGACTTTCTTCGCAGCCCGCTACGACGGTCGCACCGACATCCCCACCCCCACCGAGGTCTGATCGTGTTCATGTTCTTCCTCGGTGCGGCGCTGTGCCTCATCATCGCGGCCACCCTGTCTGCCGTGGATGCCGCTCTGCTCAACGTCTCCCACCATGCGGTCGAGGAGGCGAAGGAGGACGGCAAACGCTCTGCTGTGCGGGTGGAGCGGATCCTCGCGGACCTGCCGACGAACATCAACGTCATCATCTTCGTCCGCAACTTCCTCGAAGCACTCGCCACGGTCTTCATCGCGCTGGCCTATGACTCCTACTACTCCGTGGGCCCGCTCATGGTCTTCCTCACGGTGATCACCGCCTCGGTGGCGGTCTTCATCATCGCCGGAGTCTCCCCGCGCACGATCGGCAAACGCCGGTCCCTGGCCGTGAGCCTCAACCTCAGCTGGGTCGTGCGCATCGTCCTCGTCGCGCTCAAACCGCTGGCCCGCATCCTCGTCGTGCTCGGCAATCTGCTCACTCCGGACAAGGTGTACAAGGACGGTCCGTTCGTGACCTCCGAACAGCTGCGCGACCTCGTCGAACGTGCCAGCGAATCCGACATCATCGAAGACGGCGAACGCGAGATGATCCAGTCCGTGTTCAACCTCTCGGACACCTCGGCGAACGAGGTCATGGTGCCGCGCACCGACCTCATCACCGTCGACGCCGACGTCAGCCTGCAGAAGACGATGAATCTGTTCTTCCGCTCCGGCTTCTCCCGGATCCCCGTCTGCGGGGAGGATCTCGACGACGTCCGCGGAGTCGCCTACCTCAAGGACGTCGCCCGGCGCCTCCACCTCCATCCCGAGGAGGCCGAACGGCCCGTGGGCAAGCTGGCCCGCACCGTCCTGTTCGTCCCGGAGACGAAGCCGGCCGATGACCTGCTGCGGCAGATGCAGCTGGACTCGACGCATCTGGCGATCCTCATCGACGAATACGGCGGCACCGCCGGGCTCGTGACCATCGAAGACATCGTCGAGGAGATCGTCGGCGAGATCGAAGACGAATACGACAACGGCGATGACGAACTCGTTGAAGGCGACGATGGATCATTCATCATCAGCACCCGCATGTCGATCTCCGACTTCGCCGACTATTTCGATGTGCGCATCGACGAGGATGACGTCAACAGCGTCGGCGGACTGCTCTCGAAGCTCATCGACCGGGTGCCCATCGACGGCTCGCACGCGTCGATCGAAGGCCTCGAGATCGAAGCCATGGAGGGTCAGGGCCGCCGCCACCGGATCACCCACGTGCGGGTCACCCGCACCCACGAGGACAGCAGAGACGACGCACAGACCGCCGCAGCCGGTGGTTCGGGGACGCAGGAAGAGGACTGAGATGGAATTTCGCACCGACTACCCCGAGGACTACCGGGCGGGCTTCGCCTGCTTCGTGGGACGGCCCAATACGGGCAAATCGACGCTGACGAACGCCCTGGTGGGCGAGAAGGTCGCGATCACCTCGGCCAAACCTCAGACGACCCGTCACACGATCCGCGGAGTCGTTCACAAGGACGATCACCAGCTCATCCTCGTCGACACCCCCGGACTGCACAAACCGCGCACCCTCCTCGGGTCACGACTCAATGATCTTGTGGCGTCCACGCTGGGGGAGGTCGACGTCATCGGCTTCTGCCTGCCCGCCGATGAGCCGATCGGTCCCGGTGACCGCTATATCGCCTCCCAGCTGGCGCTGCTGGACGGGCGGACCCCGATCGTGGCGCTCGTGACGAAGGTCGACCGGGTGCCCAAGGACAAGATCGCCGAGGCGCTGCTGGCCGTCGGCGAGCTCGCCGACTTCGCCGATGTCGTGCCCGTCTCCGCCGTCGAGGACTTCCAGGTCGACACCGTCGATTCGGTGCTCGCGGCACACCTGCCGAAATCTCCTCCGCTCTATCCCGACGGTGACCTCACGGATGAGCCGGAGGAGAAGATGATCGCCGAGCTCGTCCGCGAGGCCGCCCTCGAAGGTGTGCGGGACGAACTGCCGCATTCCCTGGCTGTGCAGGTCGAGGAGATGTACCCGCGGGAAGGCCGCAGCGAGGACAATCCGCTGTGGAACGTCCACGTCAACCTCTATGTCGAACGTCCCAGCCAGAAGGCCATCATCATCGGCAAGGGCGGCAGCCGGCTCAAGGCGATCGGCTCGGAGTCCCGCCAGGGCATCGAACGGCTGCTCGGCACGAAGGTCTACCTCGACCTGCACGTCAAGGTGGCCAAGGACTGGCAGCGCGATCCGAAGCAGCTCGGCCGCCTGGGCTTCGACTTCAACAACTGAGCCTGTCAAGCCTGTCGCCGATGGCGGGGTGTACCGCGCGTTGTCCGTCAGTTGTCAGGTGGCGGAATCCGCGCCGATCCGCGCTCTGTGATGGACGCCACCTCGTGTCGGCCGAGTTGAACCGGGTGCTCGAGCCTGCCTTAGACTAGGCCGAGTGAATGCCGAGCAGACTCTGGTCGCACTGAGCGACCGATCCCCACAGGTTGCCCCCGAAGAGCTCATCGCAGGTCTCGTGCCGCCGCCGCAGTTCGAAGACGTGTCCTTCGACAGCTACCGCACCGACCCGGCCGAGCCGTCGCAGGAAGAGGCGAGGAACAAGCTGCGGGAATTCACCGAGCGCTCGACCGGCCAGGGATTCTTCGGCAAGCTGTTCTCGAAGGGCAAGTCCGGCGCCAAGGGCGTCTACCTCGACGGCGGCTACGGCGTCGGCAAGACTCATCTGCTGGCTTCTGCCTGGCACGCCAATGACAAGCCTGCAACCTTCGGCACCTTCGTCGAATACACGAATCTCGTCGGAGCCTTGGGCTTCGCTCGGGCCCGCGACGATCTGTCGACGATGAAGCTCGTCTGCGTCGACGAATTCGAACTCGACGACCCCGGCGACACCGTGCTCATGTCACGGCTGATGCGCGAGCTCACCGACGCCGGGGTGAAGATCATCGCGACGTCGAACACTCTGCCCGGATCTCTGGGGGAGGGGCGCTTCGCCGCTCAGGACTTCCTGCGCGAGATCCAGGCGCTGGCCGATCAGTTCGAGGTCTACCGCATCGACGGCAAGGACTACCGTGCCCGTGAGCTCACCGCTCCGGCCGATCCGCTGTCGGAGTCCGAACTCGACGCGGCTGCGAGCCGGCTCGACGGGGTCGTCGCCCGCGACGACTTCTCTCAGCTGCTCAGCCACCTGTCCACCGTCCATCCCTCGCGCTACGGGCGGATGGTCGACGGCGTCGACGCGGCTGTGTGGGAAAACGTTCGCACCATCGACAACGAGAGCGTGGCACTGCGATTCGTCGCGCTCGTCGACCGGCTCTACGATCGCAATGTGCCGATCCTCAACTCCGGTGCGGCCCTCGACAAGGTCTTCACCGACGAGTCGCTGGCCGGCGGGTACAAGAAGAAGTACATGCGCTGCCTCTCACGCCTGACCGCACTGTCGTCCTGAGCCCGTATCGGGGTCCTTCCCCGAACCGGACCGGGGTCCGGCCCGACGAGCCACGCCCGTGAGACCTCCGAACGAGGTCTCACGGGCGTCGTTGTCATCAGCTCAGGCCGATCACGTCGAAGATGCGCAGGTCCGGGACCCAATCGGGCAGACCGGTGAGTCGGAGGGTCAACCACACGACGGCGGTCACGAACGCTGCCGTCACCGCGCCGACGGTCCAGCGCACCCACAGACTCTGCGCCATGATCCAGTGGGTCCACCGTTCGACGTTCACGCGCACGAAGTGCAGCAGCCGCCGAGCCCAGTGGAACTCGCTGGAGATGATGAACAGGCCGATGATGACGATGAGCCAGCCCGGCCCGGGCAGCGGAACGAGAACGAGTCCGATGAGCACGATGAGTGTGCCGAGGCCACCGACGATGCTGCGATACAGCCGTGCCGTGTGCGGATTGGCCAGCACTGTGCGGCGCCACCGGAGGAAGCCCAAACGCAGCTTGCGCCACGGTCGGGGACCTTGCCGGTGGTGGCGTGACAACCAGCCTTTGGGGCGGGTCTGCGGACTCTCTGCGTTCACCCCACCACTATAGGATGGCGACCCTGAAAGCTTGATCGACGGGTGTGACCACGATCACCCGATTCTGATTTTGCGTAAGCCGCCACCTGCGTATAGAGTTATATCTCGTTGCCGGGGAAACCGGGCAGCGAGAAATGCGGATGTGGCTCAGTTGGTAGAGCATCACCTTGCCAAGGTGAGGGTCGCGGGTTCGAGTCCCGTCATCCGCTCGGAGGCGTCATGGCACTGCCTTGGCGGTGGCGTGGCCGAGAGGCGAGGCAGCGGCCTGCAAAGCCGTATACACGGGTTCGAATCCCGTCGCCACCTCGGATGACCGGCAGAAATGTCGGTTGACCAGCGCGATTGGCGCAGCGGTAGCGCGCTTCCTTCACACGGAAGAGGTCACTGGTTCGATCCCAGTATCGCGCACAGGGACCCTCGGGTTCCGGTGCAACAAATGAATAGAGCGCGATTGGCGCAGCGGTAGCGCGCTTCCCTGACACGGAAGAGGTCACTGGTTCGATCCCAGTATCGCGCACAGAAGAAGCCCCGAGTGATCCACTCGGGGCTTCGTGCATTCACGCTCGGGCAGGTGTCTGTCTATGAGGCGCTTTTTCGCAATAGCTCACTTTTGGGTGAATAGCCCATGTTTGAAACAGGGCTGTTCACTCTAAAGTGGGCTGAACCCGCGAGGTATGGCTGCGGCCGCCAGCGGCGGGGAAGCGCGATGGTGGGCACGGCGAGGCAGTGGCTCCCGAGGTTCATGGTGCTGATGTGGATAGTGTGCGTTTCGTTCACCATGTTCCAGGACTGAAACGCGGTCAGCATGCGGTAACAAAGGGGTTTGCTAGTACGCTGGGTGTTGTACTAAACGACGATGACTTCGGAGCACCTATGTCTACTCCTCAGAACCCGTACGGTTCGGGTGACGGTTCGCCCAACGACCCCAACGGGCAGAACCCGAACACCCAGCCGCCGAACGCCCCCAACTACGGCAATGATCAGAATTCCGGCCAGCAGCCGGGCCAGTCGGGCTCGGGGCAGTCCGGGCAGCAGTACGGCTCGGCGGGCAGCCAGCCCTACGGTTCGCAGCCGAACTACGGCCAGGGCGGCAACGACGGCTCGCAGCAGTACGGGCAGCAGGCTCCCCAGTACGGTTCGCAGCCCAACTACGGTGCGTCGAACGACCAGAGCCAGTACGACCAGAACCAGTACGGGCAGAACCAGTACGGGCAGAACCCGAACAACCAGTACGGCCAGGGTCATGGCGACCAGAACCCGTACGGAGACAACCAGTACGGGCAGAACCCCTATGACGCCAACGCGCAGTACGATGCCAACCAGTACGGTCAGCAGCCGGCCTACGCAGGTGCAGACGGTTCCTCCGATCAGTTCATCCCGGCCAACCCGAACGCCGCCTACGGTCAGTACCCGTCTGGCAGCGGCGGGAACACGTCGAAGAACATCTGGGGCATCCTCGCCCTCATCGGCGGCATCGTCGG
>NZ_JBQDYQ010000058.1:0-19421 GCF_052105255.1 Brevibacterium sp. | reverse complement strand
CTCGTGCAGGCCTTCATCTTCACCCGCACGAAGTCACTGCCCTATACGGTCACGGTGCATCTGCTCTTCGACGCGCTCGTGTTCCTCACGATCGTCCACGCCCACCACCCTGACGCGCTGCCCATCTTCATCGGCGTCTGACACCGTCATCAGAGTCCGAGTCGCGGCGGGCATCCTCTCGACGCCCGGCGGCAACGCGCTGACGAGACACTTTCGGGCAGCGATGGTCGCCCGGGATGACGCAGGTCCCTCCGAGTCGGCGACTCGGAGGGACCTGCGTGCGGTGGTGACTGTTCGCGCGGCAGCGGACTCAGCGGATTCCGCGCAGCAGCCTCAGCATCGGCCTCGTCAGGGTGAGAGCGAGCAGGCCGAGCACGACCGTCGAACCGCCGACAGAGAGCCAGTACGGTGCCTGATTGGCAGTGTCGAAGTAGCCGCCGAGCACACCGGACAGTGCCGTTCCCACGCCCGAGGCGAGGAAGAACACGGCGATCATCTGCGACTGGAAGACCTTCGGAGCGACCTTCGTCGAGAACGACAGTCCCACCGGCGAGATGAGCAGCTCACCGAAGACGAACACGGCGAGGGTCAGAGCCACCCACAGCAGCGGCGTCTCATTGGGACCAGCCTCAGCGAAGGGCAGGAACATGAGGAAGCCGATGCCGATGAGCACGAGAGACAGCCCGGCCTTGACCGGTGTCGAGATCTGCTTGGGTCCGAGCTTCATCCACATCGTGGCGAACAGCGGGGCGAAGACGATGACGAAGAACGCAGGGATGAGCTGGATCCAGTTGATCGGCATCTCCCATCCGAAGATCGAGCGGTTGAGCTGGGTATCCGAGTAGCCGGTGAGCACTCCGAAGATCTGCTGGTACATCGACCAGAAGATGACGACGGTGATGAAGAACGGGATATAGGCGAGGACGCGGGAGCGCTCGTCGCCATTCGTCTGCGGTGAGGTGTACATGACGATGAAGTAGCAGGCGGCCGCACCGGCAGAGATTCCGGCGATCCACCAATCGAGGTTCTCGGGGTTCACGATCTTCGTCATCCACAGAATGACGGCGAGCAGAACGACGACCACAACGGCCACGAAGAAGAGGTAGAGCTTGTTCTTCGGCAGCGGATTGACAGCAACTCGGGACTCCGGCGGCAGGCTCTTACGACCGGTGAGGTAGATGATGAGTCCGAGTGCCATACCGACAGCAGCGGCTCCGAATCCGTAGTGGAATCCGATGTTCTTCTGGAGAAGGCCGGTGATCAGCGGGCCGAGGAGGGCACCGATGTTCACGCCCATATAGAAGATGGTGAACCCGGCGTCACGGCGCGGGTCCTTCTCTTCGTAGAGTTCCCCGACCAGCGCCGAGGCGTTCGCCTTGAGACCGCCGGATCCGAGCGCGACGAGGATGAGGCCGACCGCCACTCCCCCGTAACCGGGGATGAATGCCAAGCAGATGTGGCCGATCATGATGATGACGGCGGAGTAGAAGAGGACTTTCTCCGCTCCCGCCAGCCGGTCGGCGACCCAGGCACCGAGGATCGTGGCGAGGAAGACCGCACCGCCGTAGGCACCGACGATCCCGAACGCCGTGCCCTGCTCCATCCCCATGCCGCCGTCGGTGACGCTGAAGTAGAGGTAGAGGGCGAGGATGCCGTTCATCCCGTAGTAGGAGAATCGCTCCCAAAGTTCCAGGCTGAACAGCTGCATGAGCGGCAGAGGGTGTCCGAAGAAGCGGGTGTCGCTGCGGACGGCCTCGGTCGTCGAGGTGCTTGAAGACATTGTGTGCTTTCCGTAGTGGTGTGAGAGGCCACGATCCGTGGCGCACTTCACGATGGACCAGCGGACATCCTACTCCTCGGTTTTGCCGTGGTCACACCTGGCAATGCCTGGGACACGCCGTCCCAAAAAGCGGAAAATCAGAGTGATTCAGATCTCTTCTGCGGCCTCTGTCAGGCGCTGTCGTGACGGCTTGTCGCCTCGTCGATTGCCGCGTCTGTCGACGAACAGATTGAGCACACCCGCACTCAGGACGATCGCCGAGGCGGCCACCGGAACAGCCATCGCCACGGCCGTCCCCACATCTTCGGCGAGGATGCCGTTGACCGCCGAGGACACCGATTGGCCGACGATGATCGCCGACCCCGCCATCGACATCACGGTCGCCGACCGCCCGAGCGGGGCACGTTCGGCAGCGAGGCTGAACAGGGTCACCAGGCTCGGTCCGATTCCCATGCCCATGAGCAGCAGTGCCATGACGATGACCGGCATCGACTCCGTCGACGCGAGGATGATCGACCCGGTGACCATAATCGGCGCGAAGCACAGCAGCCGGGCCCACAGCGCGAATGATGAGGGGAAGAGCGCCACCGAGATCGCCAGCACCGCCGAACCGATGCCCATGACCCCGTAGATGAGACCGGCCTCCTCCGGTCGTCCGATGTCGTTGGTCAGCGCGGTCAGGGCGGTCAGCGTCGAGCCGAACACCATTCCGACGCCGAAGACGCCGAGGATGATGACGAAGACACCGGCAGTGAACATGTCCTTGGCCGGGGCACGCTCACCGAGGCTGCTCGACGTCCCGGTCGGCCGCGCCCGCCCCGTCGGGTGCAGTGCGAAGGCGGAGACGAAGATCAGCGTCATCACGATCGCGCCGATGATGGGGGCAACCGGGGTGAAGAAGGTCGCCAAGAGTCCGACGAGGAAGGGCCCGAAGACGAAGATGACCTCATCGGCGGCGGATTCGTAGGCCATCGTGGCATTGAGCACTTTCGGCCGCCTCGGCGACGGCAGCACCGACATGACGATGTCGACGATGCGTGACCGCGACATCGGGGCGACCTGGGGCGAGGTGGCGCCGATCGCGAAGGCGGCGATGAAGACGACGACATCCGGCAGCGGGCTGAAGACGACCCACGCCATGAAGGTCAGTGCCGCACAGTTGAGGATGCCGGCGATGAGCAGCACGTAGCGCTGCCCCCAACGATCGGCGGCCGCCCCGATGAAGGAACCGAACAGGGCCGTGCCGAGTCCGACCATGGCGGAGTTGATTCCGCCCAGGCTCAGGGATCCGCGGCCGGCCACAACGAGGGTGAGGACACCGACGACGATCATGGCGAACGGCATGCGGGCGACGAAGGCGATCGGGAAATAGCTGCGTCCGACGGCCGAGAACAGAGTCGGAGAGGACTGCTGCGCGGTCGTGTCCCGAGTCGAGGCGGGTATGTCGCTGTCTGTCATATCAATCCAGTTTCTGCTCCCGCTCGTCCGGGAGATCGTGCCGCCGTGGTGACCTGGATCAAATCACTCGGTAGGTGCACGCAGTTGGTCTGAGAAAGTCGAACCGGAAGGTTCGTCTTCAGGCTACTGCGTTTGTCCGCGCGATTCGAGCGGCAGCGGACCCCGCGGCGTTGAGTTTCATCACCATGGCACAGACCCCATTCCCATCGGCGACTCAGAAAGAACGCAGATCGGTCTGCGAGGATGACGACTATGAACTTCTTGTCTCGCGTCATCGTCAACGCATGTGCGATCTGGGTGGCCGCCTGGATTCTGCCGGGTGTGACGATCACAGGGAACCGGGTCGTCGAGGAGCAGGCCGGGGCCATTCCGGCGATGATCATCTCCTACCTTGTCATCGGCCTCATCTTCGGGTTGGCGAACGCCTTCATCAAACCGATCCTCAGCTTCGTCTCCGCCCCCATCACCTGTCTGACGCTGGGGCTGTTCTCCATCGTCATCAATGCGATCATGTTGGCGCTGACGAGTTGGCTCAGCGGGTTCACTCCTTTCGTCTTCACCATCGATTCGTTCTTCTTCTCCGCCATCCTCGCCGCGATCATCGTCTCGATCGTCTCCGCGCTGCTCGGATGGCTGGTCCCGGAGCGAAGCGCCGACCACGACCGGAGATGAGCAAAGTCCTCTACGCGATGTAGACTGTTGCTGAGAGTCAGCTGACCACCAGAAACTGTGCCGGAGGAGACCATGTCCGATATCGCCGCCCCGAAGAGAACCCGCAATTCCGCATCGTTTGCCGATGTCATCGTCTTCATCGTCGCCTTCGTGCTCTTCCTGTTCGGGCTCTACCTCTTCGGAGCCGCGTTCTCCTCACCCGAGGGAACCGAGTTCTGGGTGTTCTGGGGCGGTCTGCTCGCATCGAGCTTCGCCTTCCTCGTCCCGATTGTCTACCGCTGGGCTCGCGACTCCCGCCGCTGATCTCAGAATCGATGAGAAGGGCCGCTGCGCTGATGCGCAGCGGCCCTTCTCGTCGATTCACCGGCTGTCTCGTCGCCCTGTCACACGCCGCATCACCCGTCGATTCGCCGGTGACAGAAATCCATGATCGCCGAGGCGGCTTCGACCGAGCGCTCATAGTGCACCAGATGGCCTACCCCGCCCAATTCCACGAGTTCGACATCGGAGAGTTCGGCGACGAATGCGCGGGTAGGCTTGATCGGCGCGATCGCATCCCTGTCGCCGGCGATGACGAGCGTGGGCATGATCAGGTGGTCGGCCACCTCGGTGACGGTGTGTGCGACGGATGTCGCGAACGCCTCCGACAGGGACTGCCGGTGGGCGAACGACGAGAAGTGCCGCCTGTGCTGATCGTGGATGTAGGCACGCAGCCCTGGATCGCGGGTCGTGGCCATCGCCACGCTCATGGCTCGGACGATCATGGGGCTGCTCAGCAGACACCGGCCGGTTCGCTCGGGCAGCCGCGCGCCGAGGGCGTAGTAGGCGCGGGTGACCGCGGTGAGGAACCGCGCGGGGCCTTCCAGAGCGGGGCTGGTGATCGGGTTGATGAGCACGAGCTCGTCGACGTCGTCCTTGTGAGATGTCGCGAGATGGCTGACCAGGATCGACCCGAAGGAGTGCCCCACGAGGATCGGCTTCACGCCCCGCTGTCTGCCGACCTCGGTGCGCAGTGCTGTGAGGTAGTCGACGAAGGCCGACAGCGACGAGCCTGAGTCCAGCGGACCAGTGAGCCCGAATCCGGGCAGATCGGGCACGATCACCTCACGGTCGGTGATGCTGCCGGCGATGAGCTCCATTCCATGGTGGTCGCCGCGGAATCCATGCACCATCAGCAGAGGACGCCGACGCCGGTCACCCGGGTAGAGCCACGCGGCCGTGCTGTGCGAGCCCAGCCGGATGTCCGTCTGCTGTGATGGTCGTGTCCGCACCTCAGTCGGATTCGGCAGTTCGCAGGTGACTCGCTGCCCGGCGAGGGACGACCACGACGGGGACGGGAAGCACACGGAGCAGACGGCGGGCCCGCGCACCGACCGCGACCTTTCCGCCGCGGCCCAGGCGACTCGAGCCGATGAACGCGAGGTCTCCGGGCTGCCAGTCGATGGCCTCAGCCGCCTCTTCGATGTCGGCACCGGCCTTGGTTCTCACCGTGGCTCGGCCGGAGGTCAGCATCTCTGATGCTCGATCCGCGAGCACCGCGCCCCCGTACTGTTCGGCGAATTCGGTGATCTCGGCGACCTCATCGTCATAGAGCCCGTCGTTCTCGACCAGGGACAGCAGTCTGAGGTCGACGCCGAGGCCGACAGCCGATTCGATGGCGGCACCGATGAGCGCCGAGGCCCCGGGGCGAGCACCGTAGAGTGCGGTCACTCGCGAGATCGGTCCGATATCCGACCGGCCCGACGGGGCGAGCACGACGGGCACCGGTGACGAGTGCAGCAGAGACGAGGCGACCGTGCCGATGCGCAGCTGACGCATCAAGGTGGTGGCCCGCGCACCGATGACGATGCCCAGCGCGTCCTCTTTCTCGGCAACCTCTATGAGGCCCTTGGATTCGGTCGAAGCGATGTGGATGGAGCCTCTGGCGCGGACGTCGTCGGGAATGAGGGCCAGGGCTTCGTCAAGCCAGTCATCGATCTGCTGGGCCACGATCCCCGCGCCGTCCTTCGGTACTGCGCTGCCGGCGATAATCGTCGATGATTCGGGACGGACGATCGTGACCACGAGCTCGACGTCGATGGACCGCGCGATCGAAATGGCCAGCGAGATCGCATCCCGTCCTCGATCCGTGGCGATGTATCCGACGACCAGACGTCTGGTGGTGGCGGTCTCTGACATCCTCAACTCCTCAAGCTGCGTGTCCGACTGATGCACGTCTCCTCTGATTCTACGTCGGCCCGAACAGCGCTTCGACCAACAGTTTTCACGAACTGTCTTTCTCACCCGAAAAGACGGCGAGAAAATATCTGCGAAAATAATGAACAAAACTCCCACGGGCAATGAAAGCTGTGCTAAATTCGACAGTGCAATTACGGATTCGCAGACACCACCCTGATTGCACCTTGACAATTGCGGACGTCGACGCCGTCCTCACGAGATCCACGACCATGAAAGGAGAGCAGTGACGATGATGATTTTTCTTGCAGGCCCTGACTTTCGAACGCCTTGGCATGAATACGCTGCCTGCCCGATTGGCGGACAAGGACTCGTCGGCTGACACAGCCGTCTCTCACGTCTTTTCCACCGGTTGGCTTCCGGCCACCGTTGTCCTCTGAGCCACCGGCTGCCTGATATCCGGAGTTCTTCACGCCTGGGTTGTGTCCAGATCATTTTCAGCATCCCTGCTGTGCTGCGGCACCGCCAGTCGCCGCACCTGATCCCTGCTGTGCTGCGGCACCGCCAGTCGCCGCACCTGATCCGGCCGCTTCACGCCGACATCGTCGAGTCCGGCATCCGATCTGCTGCATTCGCGAGTGAGCGCCGTACCACCTGGCGCCTTCCGCTGTGCGGCCGACCAATTCGGATTCATTCCTTTCGATTTTCGTGGCCATCTCAGTGGATCTGTCATTTCAATGACCTATTGCCACATTGGCAATTGGATGCCTTTGTCATATGCACCCTTATGCAAGCGATTCATCGTCATTGTCACGGCTTTTTCGGAAATTGTTTACCTGACCGTCATTCCGGGATATCTCCTGCCCATTTGCGGATATCCCCTGCCCGAAAACCACGAGGAAGAATTGTGTCCACCACATTCCCATTCACCTATCCACAACGCTGGGCCCTGAGCACCGGAATGAAGCTCATCCGGTGGGCACGCCGCCCAGCCCCGACACCCGAGACCCGTCGCATGCAGGCAACCCGTCGTCAGCAGGCTCGCCTACGCGAACACGCTCGCGAGCAGCGCGTACGTGAACTGCGCGAGCGGGATATCCTGCGCTACCTCAGTCAGGTCCGGCCGTTCGTCTGAAACGCCCCGGCGAATCCTCCGGGGACAGCTGACTCGCCGTGGCCCGAGCCCATCGGACTCGGGCCACGGGGTCGTCCCCGATCAGTACATGAACACGGGGTTTCCAACGGTGGCGCGCTTGTGGCGAGCGTCACTCCCCGCCGATTTGGTCTCTCACCCACACGTGGGTAATATTGATCAGGCAAGCGGGGGTATGGCGCAGTTGGTAGCGCGTCTCCATGGCATGGAGAAGGTCAGGGGTTCGAATCCCCTTACCTCCACCGCTGAAAGGCCGGAATCCAAACAAGGATCTCGGCCCTTCTTGCTACCTGACGGGGGCCCAGCAACCTGGCGCGAGGTTGCTGGGCCCCCGTCAGGTAGTAATTAGGGGCGGGTTTCTAGGGTGAGGAGCCGGCGTTTCTTTTCTTCTCCCCATGCGTAGCCGGTCAGGGAGCCGTCTGCTCCGATGACTCGGTGGCAGGGCACGATGATGCTGATGGGGTTCTGTCCGTTGGCCGCCCCCACAGCACGCGCCGCCCCGGGTCGTCCCAGCATCTCGGCGAGCTCACCGTAACCTGCTGTGCTGCCGTAGGGGATCTGTGTCAGCGCCTGCCACACCGAGCGTTGGAATTCCGTTCCCTTTGCCGCCAAGGGCAGGTCGAACCGCGCGCGCTGACCTGTGAAATACTCCCCCAGTTGTACCTCGGTGCGGTGGAAGATCTCCAGGTCGTCTGCCCGAGTCGGTCCGACTCCGAACGTTCTGTCGAGTCGAGCATCGATCGCCTCGGAGACCTCCAAGTAGAGACCCGTCAGGTGGACCCCATCGGAGGTGAGCAGGATCGGTCCTATGTCCGTGTCGAGGATCGTCGTATACACCGGCGCCGAGGCGGTCGGCAGCTCCATGGCATCGGTGAACTTCCGTGCGGTACCGGGTTTGGTCGTTGTCGGCCTGGTCATGTCGGGGTGTCCTTCGTGTGGGTGAGTCATGGATCGATTCATTCGTTCGACTGTGTCGGTCGGTCAGGCTTGAGCGCTGCGAGCGTGATGTGCCCACAGCAGGTGGGTGAGGTAGGAGCGCCAGGGACTGCAGTTCATGGCGACCCGTTTCCAATCGACCGGTGCCGCTGAACTCGCATCGAGTTCGGCAATAGCATTCTTCACGCCCAGGTCGGAGGCCATGAAGACGTCGGGGTCTCCGAGGGCGCGCATCCGGATATAGCCGTTGCTCCACGGACCGATTCCGGGAAGCTCCAGCAGGTTACGGCTCGCGTCCTCGCGGTCACTGCCGGCACCGAGGTCCACGCTGCCGTCGGCCAAGGCCGCGGAGAGTGCGCGAATCGTCCTGATCCGACTCGCCGGCAGGGCCCAGTCGGAGGTGGGGACTGCAGCAATCGCCTCGGCGGTGGGAAAGACCCGCTCGACGCCATCGGAACTCAACTCCTGCGGCAGCGATTCTCCAACACCTGCGACGAGGCGCTCCAAGTGAGTGCGGGCAGCGGCCAAGGAGATCTGCTGGCCGAGCACTGTCCTCACCGCCAGTTCGACAGGGTCGCTGTGGCCCGGCGAACGGATTCCCGGATATTCGTCGACGAGTCCGCGCAGGCCTGCGGACCGCAGAGTCGCGGCGATCGCCTCGGGGTCGGCATCGAGGTCGAGGAGGCGCCGAACCCGAGCGACCGCGCTGCCGAGGTCGCGGGTATCGGCCAAGCGGAGTCGACATTCGACGAAGTCCCCGGCTCCTTGCCGCACCGTGATGACTGCGGGACCGTGGGCCAGCCGCATCGACCGGGTGTAGGCGTCGTCCGCGACGTGCTCGACCCCGGTCACGGCTCTCAGCTCCAAATACCAGAGCAGTTGCGCGAAGTCGAACGGCGGACGATACGCCAACCGGAGCACAACTTCGTCGGCGACCGAATGCTCGGCGCCGACTCGGCGCAGCTGTCGTGGGCTGATCGCATACATCGTGCGGACGGTGTCGTTGAACTGTCGGATACTGGAGAAGCCGGCGGCGAACGCGATGTCGCTCATCGGCATCGCGGTGGACTCGATGAGTGTCCTGGCAGTGCGCACCCGTTCGGCGCGGGCCAGAGCCAGAGGTCCGGCACCGAGTTCGGCGTGGAGGAGCCGTCCGAGCTGCCGACTGCTGTAGCCGAGTTCGGCGGCGAGGGCCTCAACTCCCCCGCGGTCGACGGCGCCGTCGCGGATGAGACGCATGGCCCGGGCCACGACGTCGCCACGGGTGTCCCATTGCGGCGAATTCGGACTGGCATCCGGGCGGCACCGTCGGCAGGCCCTGAAACCGGCATCTGCCGCTGCCGCGGCGGTCACGAAGAAGTCCACATTCTCCCGCCGAGGAGTCCTCGCCGGACACGATGGACGGCAGAAGATCCCGGTGGTGCGCACCGCGGTGAAGAACATTCCGTCGAAGCGTCTGTCCCGGGAGGTGACTGCCTGATAGCACTGCTCGGAGGTGAACATAGTTCCATTGTCCGCTCAGAGGAGAACGATTACTAGCGGTTTTCGGTCACGGCAGTGGCTGGCACCAGAAAAGGGAGGACGCGCACGAGGACAATCAGGGCAAGAAGCTCGATGAGGGTCTGAGTCACGACCCCCGCAGGGCCGATGCCCTCCCCGGTGATCGCACGAACGATCGGAAGCATGACCAGGGAATTGCGCGTGACGGCGGAGAGGATCACGGCACGCGATCGCTGCGGAGCGACGTGCAGAGTCCGGGTGACGCCCCATCCGATCATGGTCATCACGACAGCGAAGACTGCGAATACGACAGCAGCGGTACCCAATTGTCCGGCGGAACCGGCGACCATCGGGGTGACCGAGGCAGTGATGACGAGCAGCGTCAGCGTCATGACCGGATCCATCAGATGTGCGCTCGCGGCGAGGGGCCGCTCCAATCGTGGCGTATGACTGGCAAGTCGACGAACGACGACGGCGGCTGTAAGAGGAATGATGATGAACAGCACCAGTGCGCCGACCAGCGGGCGAACAGGCAGATCGACGCTCAGCTGCCCGCCGGTGACCGCCCACAGCATCACTGGCAGCAACAGCAGCTGAGCGATCATGAGCACAGGGGTGAGCATCAGCAGCCGATCGGCGGCGCCTCCGGCCGCGCGTGTGAATGCGATGACGTAGTCGATGCAGGGACACAGCAGCACGATGAGCACAGCCGGCAGCAGCGGATCAGCGATGTCGAAGACCGTGATGAGACCGGCGACGACCAGCGGGACGATGAGGAAGTTCAACGCCGCCGTCACGGCGAGAAGAGGCAGATCGCGAACCGCATGCAGGCCCGTTTCGAACGGGATGTCGAGGAACGTGAGGAAGAGCAGAGCGATGAGGCACGGGGTCAGTGCGGCCTCGGCCACAGAGGCGAATCCGGAGACTCCGGCACCGAGGATGACACCGAGCACGGCACCGCCGAACCACCAGAGCGTCTGTGTCGAGGGGCTGCGAACGGCGTCCGAACTCGTCTGAGCCGACGGCTCGTCACGTCCGGACTCCGGGCGGGAAGGAGGCACAGTCGATCGGCTGATCAGTCGGCTTCGGGCCAGTAGTGGGAGTCCGGCAGCGCTCGTCGACCGAAGATGGCCTGACCCACACGGACGCAGTCTGCGCCCTCTTCGATGGCCACGTCGAAGTCGCCGGACATGCCCATCGACAGCCGCCCCGGACCGAGAAGGTCAGGATCGGTCTCGCTGACCTGGTCGCGCAGACCGCGCAGAAGCTCGAAGCAGGGACGGACACGGTCGATATCCGAGGAGAAGACTGCCAAGGTCATCAGCCCCTGGACCTTGAGAGTCTCGAATGCTCGCACCTCCTTGAGGAAGCCGAGGAGCTCCTCCGGCGGCATGCCGAATTTGGAGTCCTCAGAGGAGGTGTTGACCTGGACATACACATCGAGGCTGCGTCTTTCCGCTTCGAGCCGACGGTCAAGGGCTCTGGCGACCTTGAGTCGGTCGAGCGCCTGGAATTCGCTGGCGAACTTCGCCACGTCCTTGGCTTTGTTCGACTGGAGGTGCCCGATCACAGCCCAATCGATCTCGAGATCGGCCATCTCCTCGGATTTGCGATGGGCCTCCTGAACCTTGTTCTCACCCAACTTCGCACAACCGGCGGCAACCGCGAGGCGGATGCGTTCCTGGGGTACGGTCTTGCTCACCGGAAGCAGCTCGATGTCGGCCCGGTCTCGACCGGCGCGCTCGGCCGCAGCGGCGATCCGGCGCTCCACCTCGGCGATATTGGCTCGGAACTCCCCGACGGTCGTCGCCGTCGAATGCTGCCCATCGTGACTGAGTCCGCTGTCGTCTCCCATACGGTCATCGTACTCAGGTTTTCCCCGCTTGCCCGTGGTGTTCACGCCACGATGCGGGCCCGGTCGGTCGGTCCTCGTCCGGTCATCGACTTGGCATCCTCCCAGGCTGCGGACAGTCGCGGCCCCACCTGCTGCAGTTCGCTTTCCGTCACCGTATAAGGCAGGCGCACCCAGCGATCGAGCCCACCGGCGGGGGCGAAGTTCGGCCCTGCGACGAGACGGAGACCATGGTTTCTGGCAGCGATCGAGAGAAGCCCGGAACGTGCCTCCGGCAGTTCGGCCCACAGCGCCATTCCACCGGATGGGACGATGAGCTTCCACTCGGGCAGCCATGTCCTCACCTGTGCGGCGAGCAGGTCGCGGGCGGCTCTGAGCCGGGAGCGGCAGTCGGAAACGACAGCATCGTGATTGCTCATGAGTTCGACTGTGACGAGCTGTTCGAGGACCGGTGCTCCCAGGTCGAGTCCGAGCCGGGAGGACGCGAAATGACCTATCCGGTGGCGGGGAATGCGCATCCATCCGATGCGCAGGCCTCCCCAATAGATCTTGCTCACACTGCCCACTGTCACCGAGTCCGTTATCAGCGCGGACATCGGGGTGGCCATCCTGCCGTCCTCGAGTTCCAGTTCGACGAGGGATTCGTCGAAGACGGGGACGACTCGACTCCGACGAAGAGCCTCCGCGAGCTCACTGCGCTGGGCTTCGGGCAGCAGTGCGCCGGTCGGATTGTGGAAGTCGGGGATGAGATAGGCGCTGCGCGGACGTGTCTGTCTCATCAGCTGCTCCATAGCGTCGATGTCCCAATGGTGCCCCTGAGTTCCGAACTCGAGGGGGTAGGTCACGAGAGCGGCACCCGCGCCTTCGAGTGTGGCGATCGCATTCGGATAGGTGGGGCTTTCGATGAGCACCCGCGAGGTCGACCGTGCCCCGCCGAGGCGCGCGGACTCATCGGGTTCGACGTCGAGGAGGGCGCGGACTGCGATGGCCGCACCGCCGAGGGCCCCGGAGGTGATGAGGATCTGATCGGGGTCGGTCGGGGCGCCGCGCCGGGTATAGCGATCGGAGATGATCTCCCGCAGCACCGGCAGCCCGGAAGGATAGTAACCGGTGCCGGGCAGGTAGGCACCCAAACGTGACAGTGCCCGGCCGTAGGCGTCGAGGATATCCGGAGGTGCGACCGGAGCGGTGCACGTGAGATCGACCTCCGACTCGTCGCCGCCGGCAGGTGAGAGCAGGTGGTCGATGCGTCCGCCGGGGACACTGGGCAGCTGAACGATGCTGCCGGAGCCTCGGCGAGTGAGGATGTATTCCTGTTCCCGCAGCTGGGCGTAGGCCCGTCCCGTCGTCGTACGCGAGAGACCGGACGCGGCTGCGACTTCGCGTTCGCTCGGCAGCCTCGTGCCGACCGGGAGTCGGCCGTCGGTGATCGCCGCGGCCACCGCAGCTGCCAGCGATTCGTATACGGGCGCCTTCCACGGTCCGTCTCCGATGATGCCGACGAGTCGTCTCGCTCCCAGGACCGGTGTGCTCATGATTCTGACCTCATAGGGCCACTTTCCAGCAAGTGGCTATTTCGCACAAGACCAATTTGGGTCAAGATGGATCTGTCCCTGTGATCGCACTCCTCAGAAAGCCACCGCATGACGAAGATGAGAACCCCGAAGCGTCAGCTCGCCAACGTCGGTCCCATCGCACAGCTGCGCGGCGGACGGCTGTGGCGTCGTCTCCCCCAGCTGATCCTCGGTCTCTACCTCTTCGGTGCCTCTATGGCGATGATGGTCAACGCCGGCTTGGGCATGATGCCGTGGGACGTCCTCCACTCCGGCATTCAGAATCACGTGCCGCTGACCTTCGGCACCATCATCACGATTCTCGCGTTCCTCGTGCTGCTCATCTGGATTCCGCTGCGCCAGCAGCCGGGGATCGGCACACTACTCAACGCCCTCCTCGTCGGGCCGGCGCTCGACCTCACCCGCCTGTTCCTGCCCCGGCCCGAAGAACTCGGATGGAACGTCGCGCTCATGGTCACGGGCATCGTCCTCAACGGGGCCGCCTCGGCGATGTATATCGGCTCCCAATTCGGTCCTGGGCCCCGCGATGGGCTGATGACCGGGCTCTCTCGCGTGACCGGACGCTCGATCCGACTGGTGCGCACCCTCATCGAAGTCAGCGTAGTCGCCGTGGGATGGCTCCTCGGCGGAGTCGTCGGCGTCGGCACAGTGCTCTATGCCTTGGGTATCGGCCCGATCACCCAGGCTCTGCTTCCCGCCTTCACCGTCGAACTCCGTCCTCGGTCGAAGCCGATGACCGCCGCCGAGGATGTCCCCGGCGACTGAGGGACCGTCACCTCTGCGCGGCCCTCAGAAGTTCGAGGACCTCACTGAAGGACCGACCAGACGTCCGACGCGTCCATTCACTCCATCGAATCGAGGATGTCGGTGAGATCGTCGAGCGTCGTCAGCGGATTGACGATCGCAAACCTGGCATTCGGCCGCCCCCGGTGCGAACTCGGGACGACGAAGGCGCGCTGGTCCTCGAGCAGACGATCCGACCATGCGTCATAGTCCGACCGCTGCCAACCGTCGCGCTCGAACACGACGACCGAGAGTTCGGGTTCGCGCACGAGTCGCAGATGCTCACGATGCTTGATCTCCGTGGCGATCTCACGCGCCAGATCGATCGAATGGCCGATCGCCTCCCGATACGTTTCGGCACCATAGCTGGCCAGCGAATACCACAGCGGCAGCCCACGCGGTCGCCGCGTCAGCTGGATGGCGAAGTCCGAGGGGCTCCAATCCTGCGCGTCGGTGAGTGTATCGAGGTATTCGGCCTTCTGCGTGTGCGCTCGCCGTCCCGAATTGGGATCGCGGTAGATGAGCGCACAGACGTCGAAGGGGGCGAAGAGCCATTTGTGGGGGTCGACGATGAGCGAGTCGGCCTTCTCCACTCCGGCGAACTTGTGGCGTGACTGCGGTGAGAGCATCGCGGCCAGACCGTAGGCGCCGTCGATGTGCAGCCAGAAGTCGAATTCCTCCTTGAGAGCGGCGATGCCGGCGATGTCATCGATGGTGCCGAAGTTCGTCGTCCCCGATGTGGCGACCACCGCGATCACGGCGTCCCCGTGTTCGAGCAGGGCCTCACGCACACCGTCGGGACGCAGGATCCCGTCCTCGCCGGTGGCCACCGGGGCGACATCGACATCCATGACCTCGGCTGCGGAGGCGACCGAGGAATGGGCTTCGGCGCTGCACACGATCACCCAGCGTCCCGGCCGAGTCTCACCGAGCTTCTCCTTCTGCGCGTTGCGGGCGGCGACGAGCGCGGAGAGATTGCCGATCGTGCCGCCTTGGACGAAGACTCCCCCGGCTCCTGCGGGCAGTCCGAATTCTCCCGCCAGCCAGCGCAGGACTTCGTTCTCGGCGTGGACGACTCCGGCACCTTCAAGCCACGAACCGCCGTAGAGAGCACTGGCGGAGACGACGAGGTCGAAGGCCACAGCCGCCTTCGTGGGGGCGCTGGGAATGAACGAGAGGTACTTCGGATGGTCGGTGGAGATGCAGGCGGGAGCGAAGATGTGTTCGAAGATCGCCAGCGCCCGAGCTGACCCCAGCCCCTCCTCGGTGACGGTGGGACCGGCCAGTCGACGCAGCTCGGTTTCGGACGTGGGATGGTCGAGCGGAGTGTCCTCGGCCAGAGTCCGGCGACGCGAGTACTCGAGCACGAGGTTGACAAGGTTTCGGGTCTCATCGGAGACGACGTGCATGCGGGAATGAAGACTGTCGGTCATTGGGGCTCCTCGGCGCGGTCGATGGTGATGGGGATCGCCCACCGATTCCGAGACTAACCGCATAGCACCGATTTGTGGTGCCTCGGATGATTCGGATCGACACAAATTCCCCCCACGATCATTAATCGCAAGTTTTGATTCCTATTCATGTTTACTTGCGACCATGCTCGTTGCTGAGGTAGGTTCGGCACCATGACAGGTGGACAGACGACCGACTCCGGGGACCATGCCCGCGGCACGGTCGGCGAGGGTTCCGAGGCCACCGGACTCCGCGTCCGGGACGCCATCCGGCGGTCCGGATTGAAGCAGCGCAAGATCGCTTCGGTGATCGGCATCGACGAGACGAAGCTGTCCAAGGGGCTGTCGGGTCGCCGCCGCTTCACCGCCGATGAGCTCCTCAGCGTGGCCACCGCCACGGGTGTGACAGTCCGGTGGCTGCTCGGCGACGAGTCCCAAGTCTCCGCGCTTCCGCCGAACTCAGCGGCCGCTGCGGCCAGCGACGACGACGCCAACCCGAAACGCACGATCGCCGAAGCGGCGTGGACGCTGTTCGGCCGGTACGGATTCGACGCGGTGCGCATCGCCGATATCGCGGCTGCGTCCGGGGTCTCTGCGCCGAGCATCCATTACTACTTCGCCAACAAGGCCGAGCTCTTCGATGCCGCTCTCGACTATTCGGTCAAACTCGCCTTCGACCGTCAGATCGCGTGGCTCGACGACATCGCGGACCCCACCCAGAGACTCGAACGTCTATTGAAGCTGCAGTCCCCGCTGGGGCGCACGGAACGAGGCGAATGGTCGATCTGGCTGCAGACGTGGACTCGAATGACCCTCGAAGGTTCGGCCCTGTCGAACTATCCGCTCAGCTACGAACGCTGGTCGCGCACCGTCCAGACGACGCTCGAGGACGGTCAGCGCACCGGCTGCTTCCGAGCCGGCGATCCACGTGCCATGGCCGACGAGCTCACCTCCCTCCTCGACGGACTCGGCATCAAGGTGCTCACCGGGGTGATGGACACCGAGACTTTCTCCCGGCGTCTGCGCGCCTACCTCGATCGCGCCGTCATGCAGCCGTCGCAGACAGCATCCACACCGAATGCTGCGAGCACAGCAGCCGCGCGGTCCGCCGCAGAACAACCCACGACCGACACAGAACCCGCAACCGCAACAACCGCCGAACGACTGAAGGAGTCACTATGAACCGCAAGGTCATCCTCACCTGTGCCGTCACAGGAGCCGGAGACACCACCGGCAAGAGCGAACACGTTCCCGTCAGCCCCGAAGAGATCGCGAACGATGCCATCGGCGCGGCCCGCGCCGGGGCGTCAGTGGTCCACATTCACGTCCGCGACCTCGAGACGAAACAGGGTTCGCGCGAAGTCGCCTACTACCGCGAAGTGGTTCGCCGCATCCGCGCCGCCGATGTCGATCCGGTCATCAACCTCACCGCTGGAATGGGCGGCGACCTCGTCATCGATCCCCAGGATCCGCTGTCCACCATGCCGGGCACCGATCTCATCAACGCCCTGGACCGACTCCCCCACGTCGAAGAGCTGCTGCCCGAGATCTGCACGATCGACTGCGGCAGCCTCAACTTCGGCGAAGGTTCGAACCTCTATGTCTCGACCCCCGACATGCTCCGTGAAGGGTCGAAGCGCATCCAGACCCTGGGGGTGCGCCCGGAACTGGAAATCTTCGACACCGGCAACCTGTGGTTCGCCAATGTGCTGGTCGAGGAGGGACTCATCGACGCTCCGCCCCTGTACCAGCTGTGCATGGGCATCCCCTACGGTGCTCCGGCCGACCCCGGCCTGTTGGCTGCAATGGTGAACATGCTGCCCACAGGTGCGCAGTTCACGTCATTTGCCATCGGTGCCAATCAGCTGCCGTGGGTGGCCCACTCCGTGCTCGCCGGTGGTCATGCCCGGGTCGGACTCGAGGACAACCTCTACATGTCCAAGGGCGTCAAGGCCACGAACGCCGACCTCACCGCTCGCGCCGTCGACATCATCACCGGCCTCGGCGCATCCGTGGCCACTCCTGACGAGGCCCGCGAGATCCTCGATCTGCGCGTGCAGACACCGACCATCTCCGGAGGCGCTCTGTGAACGATTCCACCCCCGCCGCGCCCCTTTCCGACACGCCGGAGTTCCTCGGCTTCGACGCGATCGACACCGTCACCTGCGTCGGCGCTGGGACGATCGGCGGCGGTTGGGCCGCATACTTCCTCGCACAGGGCTACCGGGTGAAGATCTGGGACCCGGCTCCGGACGCCGGCGAGAAATTCGCGCGCCTCCTCGATGCGGCTTGGCCGGCCCTGGCCGAACTCGACATGGTCGAGTCAGCCGACCGCACCGCCTGGTCGATCCACACCGACCTCGCCGAGGCGGTCGCCGGCACCGGTTTCGTCCAGGAGTCCGCACCCGAGGACCTCGCCCTCAAGCGCGGACTGCTCGCCCAGATCGACGCGGCTTGCCGGCCGAATATCGTGATCAGCTCGTCGACCTCGGGGTACAGCATGACCGAAATGGCCACCGAGGCGACCCACTCCGAACGACTCGTCGTCGGCCATCCGTTCAACCCGCCCTACCTCATCCCCTTGGTCGAGGTCGTCGGCGGCCGGTCCACGTCGGCTGCCGCTGTCGACTGGGCCGCCGGCTTCTTCAACCATATCGGCAAGTCCGTCATCCGCATGGACCGCGAAGTCCCCGGCTTCATCGCCAACCGACTGCAGGAAGCTCAGTGGCGCGAGGCCCTGTACATGGTCGAGCAGGGCGAGGCCACGGTCGAGCAGATCGACCGCTCGATCACCGATGGCCCTGGTCTGCGGTGGCCGTTCCAGGGACCGATGCTCACTTTCCACCTCGCCGGCGGCGAGGGCGGAATGGCGCATATGCTCGACCATTTCGGCCCCTCGCTGAAGTCTCCGTGGACGCGGCTGACCGCCCCGGAGCTCAGTCAACAGCTGCGTGACGATGTCGTGGCCGGCTGCGATATCGAGGCCGGTGAGCGGTCCATCGCCGACCTCGTGGCGCATCGTGACGCCGGGATCATCGCGCTGCGTCGGCTGACCTCGCAGTTGACCGCCAGCGCGGTGCCTGCTCCCCCGCAGTCCGCATCGACGTCGACGACCGCCTCGGAATCGCAGCTCAACACCTACAGCACCGAGGTCGCACCCGAGTGGATCGATTACAACGGGCACATGTCCGAAGCCTTCTACGTCCTCGTGTTCGGTTTCGCCACCGATCAGGTGATGGATCAGCTCGGCCTCGATGCCGCCTACCGGGAATTGCAGAAGGCATCCCTGTACACCGTCGAATCCCATATCCGCTATCTCGACGAGGCGGCGCTCGGCGATCGACTCACCGTCGTTCCGCATCTCGTCAGTGCCGGAGGGAAGAAGCTGCACCTGGCTTATGAGATGTATGTCGGGGATCGGCTCGTGTCCACCGAGGAGATCATAGCCCTCCACGTCGATCAGACGACGGACCGAGTCGTGCCCTTCCCGGACACCGTTGCCGACCGGATCTCACAGATCACCTCGGAGCAACCGGATTGGGTCGGTCGCTCGATCGGCTGAAATCCGTCAGGAATCAAGAAGCCGGTACCGCCTCGGGCGGCTATTGTGAAAGTCATCGCTTCAATCGAAGCCGAGTGTCCGGATCCGACCATCCGTCCCATGAGGAGCCACCGTGACCACCACGACTGCCGACGTCACGTTCACTGCGACCACCGAGGTGCTGGGCGACCGCCCGCTACTGCGCCTGCCTCAGGACGCCAGCGATCGACTGCCCTCCCGCGGACAGGTCGCCGTCAACGGCACCCTCGACGGCATCGAGTTCAGCACTGTCATCGAACCCGACGGTCGACGCGGCCATTGGATCAGTCTCGACGAGGACCAGTGGGAGACGCTCGGGGCGACGGAAGGTGCCGAGGTCGAGGTCGGCGTGACCCCGACGAAGAACTGGCCGGAGGTGACGGTGCCCGCTGACCTCCGTACGGCTCTCGATGCCGCCGGCGATCTCGACGTTGTCTGGACCGGCCTCACGCCGATGGCCCGGTGGGAATGGGTGCGGTGGATCAAGGCGACGAAGAACGCCGATAC
>NZ_JBQDYQ010000057.1:0-19518 GCF_052105255.1 Brevibacterium sp. | reverse complement strand
CCCCCGCCCGGGCCCCACCGTCCCCCAGGCGCACCCCCCCCCGTCCCCCACCCCACCCTACACCAAAATTTCCCCCCTCCGGGGGCCCCCCACCCCCCCGGGGTGGTGGGGGGGCCGCCGTCAGGTAGTAATTGGGGAGGGTCAGGTGTCTGAGAGGCCGGGGAGGCGTGAAGCGGCGAAGCGGATGTGCTCTTCGGTGAGAGCCGCGGCATCTTCGGCGCGACCAGCAGTGATGGCGTCCATGATCCCGTGGTGTTGGGACTGCAGCTTCGCCATCAGCGCCTGCTGGTCGTCGACCCGGCTGAATGAGGAGAAGATCGATTTCCGCAGAGAGGTGCGGATGGCCCCGGTGAGATCGGAGAACAGCTGATTGCCGGCCGCCTGTGCGATGGCCACATGGAACGCAGTATCGGCATCGTTGAAGGTCTCCAAGCTGATGCCGGGGGTGTCCATCATGGCGAGCTGAGCATTGATGGCGGCCAGGGAGTCCTTGTCGGCACGGGTCGCCGCAAGGATCGCGCTCGAGCGTTCGAGCTGGATGCGCGTCTCCGTCACGTCATCGATGCTGAAGTTCGTGAGCGCGACATGAAGGCGGAGGAAGCGGGTCAGCGCGGCCGAGGGCATTGCGGCGATGAACGTTCCGGCGCCACGTCCGGACCCGCCCGAGGATCGGACGACACCGAGGCTCTCGAGCACCCGCAGAGCTTCGCGCACACTGGCCCGGCTGACACCGAGCTTCATGGCCAGGTCGCGTTCGGCCGGCAGGGGATCTCCGACGCCCAGTGTGCCGGCCATGATCTGCTCTTCGACGGCGTCGATGACGAGCTCATAGGTGCTCGCGCGGGTCACCGGTTTCCACTCGGGTCCCGCAGCCGCCGCGGCGCTGCCGGTCTGTTCCAGGCGGAAGTCGTTCGTGTCATCACTCATGGTTGTCTCCACCGCGCCATCATGTCATGCCATTCTTCGCGCTGCTCGTGGGCGTGACCAGAGCGCCCGAGGACATTTGACGCAGATCACATCTTCGTCCTATGCTCACTTTCATGGTCTGACCTCACCAAGGCCATACTGAAAAATATGATCATTCGAGTTCGGTGCGCGTTCACAGGGGAACGGACCCGTCGTGGGCATGCCCGGCTGTGTTGGAGAAGCCATGTACACACCCGAAATCGCGCCGGTGGCCGACAGCCTTCTGTGGTCGTCTCTGTTGGCGATCCTGCCGCTGCTGACGATCTTCGTCACCCTCGGCGCGCTGAAGTGGAAGGCCCACTGGGCCGGACTGACCGCCGTCGGCGTCGCTCTCATCGTCGCGATCGCCGCCTACGGAATGCCCGTCGGGCTCGCTGCGCTGTCGGCGACACAGGGGTTCGCCTTCGGACTGTTCCCGATCATGTGGATCGTCATCACCGCTATCTGGCTCTACGAACTCACCGTGCGCTCGGGCCACTTCGAAGACCTGCGGCTGGTCATCAACGTCATCTCCGACGACCCGCGCATCCAGGCGATCATCGTCGCCTTCTGCTTCGGCGGTCTCCTCGAGGCGCTCGCCGGATTCGGCGCCCCTGTGGCGATCACCGGTGTCATGCTGGTCGCCGTCGGCTTCACCGCCATGCGTGCTGCGGTCGTGGTCCTCGTGGCCAACACCGCGCCCGTGGCTTTCGGTGCGATCGCCATCCCGATCATCACCGCCGGCACCCTCACAGGAATCGACTACCAGGACATCGGCGCGATGGTCGGCCACCAGACCCCGTTCCTCGCCGCGGTCGTGCCGCTGTTCCTCGTCCTGCTGGTCGACGGGCGTCGCGGGCTGAAGCAGATCTGGCCGCTGGCCCTCGTCGTGGGCATCGCCTTCGGCCTCGCGCAGTACGTTTCGGCCACATTCCTCTCCGTCGAACTCACCGACATCATCGCTTCCCTGGTCGGCCTCGCCGCCGTCGTCATCATGCTCCGGTTCTGGAAGCCGAAGGGCGGACAGGAGGCACTCGACCGCATGGCCGATGAGCGCGAACACGAAGGCGCCGCCGCCCCTGACGCCGGCAGCGCTTCTGCAGCTGTGGCTACCGATGTGAAGAAGGAGACCGCGCCGCTGACCGGGTCCCGAGTCGTCCTCGCGCTCTTCCCGTACCTGCTGGTGATCGCCATCTTCTCCGTGGCCAAACTCGTGCCGGTACTCAACAACTGGCTGGCCTCGACCGATGTGAAGATCCCATGGCCCGGACTGGATGGAAACATCTTCAACTCTGCCGGCGAAGTCTCGACGAGCACGGTCTACAACTTCCAATGGCTGTCTTCCCCGGGCACCCTGCTGCTCATCTCCGGCATCATCGTTGCGATCGTGTACAAGATGTCGGCGAAGGACGCCGTCGATGTCTTCATCGTCAACGTTGTGAAGATGAAGTTCTCGATCCTCACCGTCGGATCGGTTCTCGCGCTGGCCTATGTCATGAACCTCTCGGGGCAGACGATCACCATCGGCACCTGGATCGCCGGCACCGGTGCCTTCTTCGCCTTCCTCTCGCCGATCCTCGGCTGGCTGGGCACTGCTGTCACCGGTTCAGACACCTCGGCGAACGCACTGTTCGCCACTCTGCAGCAGACCGCCGCACACGAGGCCGGGCTCAATCCGCTGCTGCTCGTCGGCGCCAACAGCTCGGGTGGAGTCCTCGGTAAGATGGTCAGCCCGCAGAACCTCACCATCGCAGCCACCGCCGTCGGTCTGCTCGGCAAGGAGGCTTCGATCCTCCGCCGCGTCATCGGCTGGTCGTTGGGCATGCTCGTCGCCATGTGTCTGCTCGTCGGACTCCAGTCGACGGTGCTGTCCTGGATGGTGCCCTCGCACTGAGGCCCCCTCGCTGCCGTGGCGGCGACCGGACCGTCCGCACTAATCATTTTCTCACCAACCACCGCCAAACAGAAGGAGCGATAAACATGGTCAAGAGGCAGATTCCTCAGCCGTCCGAGATCTTCGAACTGATGAAGTTCAAGAAGTTCGAACTCGACCCGAAGAAGCGCCGCCTGGAGAATGCGCTGACAATCGAGGACCTGCGCAAGATCGCGAAGCGCCGGACCCCGGCCGCGGCGTTCGACTACACGGATGGGGCCGCCGAGGGTGAGATCTCGATGGAGCGCTCGGTCCAGTCCTTCCGCGACATCGAATTCCACCCCTCGATCCTCAAGGACGTCACGAACGTCGACACCTCGACCCAGATCATGGGCGGCAGCTCGGCCATGCCCTTCGGCATTGCGCCGACCGGCTTCACCCGACTCATGCAGACCGAGGGTGAGACCGCCGGCGCCGGAGCCGCGGGGGCTGCGGGCATCCCGTTCACGCTCTCGACGCTGGGCACGACGTCGATCGAGGACGTGAAGAAGACCAACCCGCACGGGCGCAACTGGTTCCAGCTCTATGTGATGAAGCAGCGCGACATCTCCTACGGCCTCGTCGAGCGCGCGAAGAACGCCGGATTCGACACCCTGTTTTTCACTGTCGACGCTCCCGTCGCCGGTGCCCGACTGCGCGATACCCGCAACGGCTTCTCCATCCCGCCGCAGCTGACCCCGCAGACGATCCTCAATGCCATCCCGCGTCCCTGGTGGTGGTGGGACTTCCTGACCACCCCGAAGCTCGAGTTCGCCTCCCTGTCGGAGACCGGCGGCACCGTCGGCGAGCTCCTCGATTCGGCGATGGATCCCTCGATCGATTTCGACGACCTCGCGGAGATCCGCGCCATGTGGCCGGGCAAGTTCTCCGTCAAGGGCGTGCAGACGCTCGAGGATGCGAAAAAGCTCGCCGACCTCGGCGTCGACTCGATCGTCCTGTCCAACCACGGCGGACGTCAGCTCGACCGGGCACCCGTTCCCTTCGAGCTCCTCCCCGAGGTGGCTCGTGAGATCGGCAAGGACGTGGAGATCATCATCGACACCGGAATCCGCAACGGCGCCGACATCGTCGCCTCCCTGGCGCTCGGCGCGAACTTCACCCTCATCGGCCGCGCCTACCTCTTCGGTCTCATGGCCGGCGGTCGGGAAGGCGTAGACCGGACGATCGAGATTCTCGGCGAGCAGGTCGAGCGCACCATGCGCCTGCTCCAGGTTGCCGATGTCTCCGAGCTCAACCCCTCGCACGTGACCCAGCTGCGTCGGTTCAATCGTGATGAGCGGGCCGAGATCATCAGTTCCCGACCCGCGAAGGCCTGATTCGCCGAGGCGGCTGACCGTCATCTCAATCCGCGGAGTGCTCTCGGCTTGCCTCCTGCGGCATTAGTTAGGGTAGGCTCATCTGTGTGAATCTGATGTTGAAGTATCGGGCGGTCGCAGTGGCCGCCTCCGCACTGACCCTTGCCCTGCTCGCCACCGGCTGTGCTGCCGAGGGCGATAGAGGCACCGATGGGGATGCCAGCAACAAGGACGTCGCCGTCGGCGGCAAAGACTTCGGCACTGCTGATGAGGAGACCGCGAAGCTCGGCAGCGATGCCGAGGCCGGGGTCTTCCCGCGAACGGTCACGCATGCCAACGGCTCGACCGAGATCGAGAAGAAACCCGAGCGCGTCGTCGTTCTCGACACCGGAGAGCTCGACGATGTCCTGTCGCTGGGCATCACGCCCGTCGGCATGGTGACGACCGAAGGCGCCAGCCCGGTGCCGAGCTACCTCGAAGACCAGGTCGAGGGAGTCGAGACGGTCGGCACGATTCAGGAGCTTGATCTGGAGAAGATCGCTTCGCTCGAACCCGACCTCATCCTCGGCAGTCAGCTGCGCGCCGACAAACTCTATGACGAACTCGACGCGATCGCCCCGACGGTGTTCTCCATCCGTCCGGGATTCCCGTGGAAGGAGAACTTCCGCCTCGTCGGTGAAGCGATGGGCATGGAAGACGAGACGACGAAGGAACTCGAGGACTACGCTCGTGAGGCCGGGGAACTCAGGGACTCTGTCGACGGCGATCCGACGATCTCGCTCGTGCGCTTCATGCCTGAGCGCCTGCGCCTCTATGCGAATCAGTCGCTCATCGGAGTCATCCTGAGCGATGCGGGTTTCAAGCGCCCGAAGAATCAGGACGTCGATGAACTCGCCGTCGAGATCTCCCCGGAGAACCTCGACCAGGCCGCAGGGGACTATGTCTTCTACACCAGCTACGGCGACCCTGGTGCCACAGGTGAGACGAAGGCGCTCGAGTCGAGCCAGTGGCAGGGGCTCGACGCGGTCAAAGAGGACAGAGCCATCCGCGTCAACGATGATGTCTGGTTCCTCGGCCTCGGGCCCACCGGGGCCGGTCAGATCCTCGACGATCTGGAGGACCACCTCGGCGATTGAGTCGAATCCTCAGCTCCCCGAAGTCGCTCCTCTAGTCAGTGATCCGTGAGTTGAGCTGATCGATGAACTCATCGGCGGCGGCGAGCTGACGCGCGAGTCCGCTGCGGCGTTCGTGAGCATCATCGAGAAACTGCGCCAGCTCATTCGCTCCATCGGCCCGGGACGGCTCGCTTCCGCGAGCACTCTCCAGTGCCCGGAGCAGGTCACCCATCTGTTCCAGCGAATACCCCAGCGGCTTCATCCTGCGAATCAACATCAGCTGGTCATGATCGTCTTCCGTGTAGAGGCGGAAACCTCCCTCCGACCTGCCCGAAGGAGTCAGCAGGCCGATCTGGTCGTAGTGGCGAATCGTCCGCAGCGACAGCCCCGTGCGTTCAGCCAGCTCTCCGATGTGCATCATTCCGGTCTCGGCCATCGACACTCTCCTCAATTCACGCCAACCCTTACGTTACGTTAAGGTTGATTCCGGCGCCCGTAGCGCAGCGCGATGCGTTCCCGGATTTCACCTTTCGCGTGAAGCGGGAGCATGCCGACCTCGCGCAAGCGCATCCCTCTTTCAGATGGTGTCACACCTGACGTGCTCCCGGCCTTGGAGGCTCAAACATGACGACGAACACGACCACCGCCGACGATCGGAGCCGCTACCTGCCCGACCCCTCGGTGGCGACTGCACTGAAGACTCCGCGTCTTCTCGTGCGAGAAGTTCTGGCGGGACTGGTCGTTGCGCTGGCGCTGATCCCTGAGGCGATCTCGTTTTCCATCATCGCCGGCGTCGACCCGAAATTCGGCCTGTTCTCCTCATTCATCATGGCCGTGACCATTGCCTTCGTCGGCGGACGCCCGGCGATGATCACCGCCGCGACCGGCGCAGTCGCGCTCGTCATCGCGCCGGTGGCCCGTGAATACGGAATCGACTACTTCATCGCCACCGTCCTGCTCGCCGGAGTGCTGCAGATCGTGCTCGCCGTGTTCGGTGCCGCGAAGCTGATGCGTTTCATTCCCCGCAGCGTCATGGTCGGATTCGTCAACGCCTTGGCGATCCTCATCTTCTCGGCGCAGCTCCCACAGCTGATCGATGTGCCCTGGATGGTCTACCCGCTCGTTGCAGTCGGTCTGGTCATCATGATCGTCATGCCGAAGATCACCAAGGTCGTCCCCGCTCCGCTGATATCGATCATCATCGTCACCGTCGCCGTCGTGGCCTTCGCGATCAACGTCCCCACCGTCGGCGATCAGGGGGAGCTGCCCCGCAGTCTGCCGGAGCTGTTCATCCCCGGCGTCCCCCTGACCTGGGAGACGTTGACGATCATCGCCCCGTACTCTCTGGCGATGGCCCTCGTCGGACTCATGGAATCACTGATGACGGCGAAGCTCGTCGACGATGTCACAGACACGCATTCGAACAAGACCCGCGAAGGTTGGGGCCAGGGAGTGGCGAACATCCTTTCAGGGTTCTTCGGCGGCATGGGCGGATGCGCCATGATCGGCCAGACCATGATCAACGTCAAAGCCTCCGGCGCCCGCACCCGCATATCGACCTTCCTCGCCGGGTTGTTCCTGCTGATCCTCGTCGTCGCGCTCGGCGACGTCGTGTCCGACATTCCGATGGCGGCCCTCGTCGCCGTGATGATCATGGTCTCGGTCGGCACCTTCGACTGGCACTCGATCAGGCTCGCCACGCTCAAGCGAATGCCCAAGAGCGAAACTGCCGTCATGATCATCACCGTCGCCGTGGTCGTCGCGACTCACAACCTCGCCATCGGCGTCGTCGTCGGGGTGTTCGTGGCCTCTGTGATGTTCGTCCGTCGCGTTGCCCATCTCATCGACGTTCGCCGTGAGATCCAGGTGCAGGGTGATCAGAAGGTCGCGCACTATGCAGTCGAAGGGCAGCTGCTGTTCGCCTCCAGCAACGACCTGACGACGCTGTTCGAATACGCTGACGATCCGGATCGGGTCGTCATCGATTTCACGAAGTCGCATATCTGGGACGCGTCGACCGTCGCCGCTCTCGACACGATCGAGACGAAATACGAGCAGCACGGGAAATCTGTGGAGTTCGTCGGCATGAACGACTTCACGACTGCGTTCCATGCTCGGCTCACAGGCGGTCTCGGCGGGCACTAGCGGTTTTATTCGACTACTGTCCGGCTCTGACCGGACTCCACAGCGGTAGTTACCCTGGCGGTGTGAGTGCGTCGCGGATATGGGCAGCGTCATCGCTGACAGGGTCGGCGGCAGCGACGGTATGCCCAGCGATCGTGACTGCCGTTTCAATGATGGGCTTGAGCGTGGTGATGATGCGTTTCTTCGACCAGTCAGTGACAGCGTAGAGGTAGCGCTCTACGGCTAGCGCGGTGAACACGATCGTCAGGTGCGCTTCCATTGCGTCCCTGGTGCGGTGGAAGATCGGGCGGGCCCTCAGATCGGTCTTCGACATGCGAAACGACTGCTCGACGTGCCAAGGCTCGTGATAATTCCCGATCACTTCAGCTGCGGTCATGGCGACAGCTTTGTTGCGCTGCTGGGTCAGTGTCTGCCGGTTCCTGACGGCTCGTTTCCGTCGGAACTGCCACACGGCCCGCCATGCGTCCGGATGCGATTCATCCGTCCACGCGGATTCAGCTCTCGTGCTGACCCGTTCGGGATCGAGGCGTTTTGCTCCGCGTGGAGTGATCGTATCGACGATACGTCCGTCGTCGGTGGCTGTTCCTTCCCAATGGAAGTCCGTGGCCAGGTCGCCTGGTGCCCGAGTTAGGCGCGAACCGACGATGAACCGTAGACCGGCATCGTCGAGATCTTTCAGATTCTTCGCCGAAAGCTTTCCGGCATCGGCGGCGATGACCATATCGGCGATCCTATGACAGTCTTGGAACTGTTTCACGATCGGGATGATCGTGTGCGTTTCGGCTTTGTTGCCCTCGTAGCAGCCGATCTCTAACGGGAAGCCGTGGAGGTCGACGAGGAGCCCGACGACGATCTGCGGGTCGACTCGGCGTTCTTTGGGGTACCCGACTTTGCGGAAGTCGTCTTCTTTCTCTGCCTCGAAATACAATGTCGTGACGTCGAAAAGGCACAGCGTCACACCGTCGGTTGGCTCCGCGTACGTGTAGCATTTCTCAGCGATTTGGTCGCGGTACTTCCTGCTGTGGGCACGGCCGACTGCGTTGAGCGGCGTGTTGTAGTGCGGCGGCTTCGCGCCGATGTCGTCAAGGACGCGGATGCTGTCGCGTTTCGATGTCGGCTCGACCGAACGCGCCAGCACGAGTTGGAAGAACACGTCGTCGTTGACGATGTCGAAGCCGAGGCGTCGATAGGCCGTGTCGATGGTATCGATGAGCAGGCCGCAGCGTTTGGCGCCTAATACCGCGGTGTGGCCAACCATTGCGGAGTCGACGGTATCGAAGTCCGGAACGCCTTGGCCGGGGTTGAGGAACTCCCGTGCCTCTTCCATCTTCACGGCCAGTTCTGCTTCAGTTCGAGCCGATCCGATGTGCTTGACGATCTTGTACTGTCCGCCTGGTTTGTCCACGATCTGCACAAGCGTGACGCCGGGCCTGCCGGGCACGCTACGAACGAACGGGCTCATAACCTCATTCTAGGCGCCACTGTAGTCACCCACGAGCGATCAGTTAAGCCTACTGACCAGCACAAACAGTTAACACCACCTCGTTCATGCCTCCTGTCCGCTGCGCCCTGGTCAGCAGCCGTGAGAGTTCGCTGATGACAAAGGCGTCGCTGGCTCTCCTTGTTCAGCCTCGCTTTCGCGGTGTCGAGGAAAAGAGGTTGAGACCAAGCTTTCGGGAGAGATGGGCAGTCGCGTGTATTCCGCGCACACTGTTCCCGGCCGCGTCGAGGGGCGGAGAGAATATGGCAAGGCTTCCTTTGCCCGGTGCGACTGTGACGACGCCGCCGGCGACTCCGCTCTTTCCTGGCATGCCGATCTCGTAGAGCCAGTCCCCACTCGCTTCGTACATTCCGGTGGTTGCCATCACCGAGAGGACGTCTTGGCTGACAGCGGGACTGACTACTGATGCTCCGGTCACCGGATGGGCGCCACCGTTCGCCAGCGTAGCTCCCATGATCGCAAGATCTTCGGTCGTTACGCGAAGTGAGCACTGACGTGTGTACAGCTCAGTGACACAGGCTGGGTCCACAGCGATGTGGCCGTAGCTCTGCAACAGTCGAGCGATGCTCAGGTTGCGCAGATTCGTCTCCATTTCCGACTGATACACATCGTCATCAAGTAGCAGGTCACGCCCAGCGAAGGCGGACAGTCCCGCATGGATGAATTCCCATTTCTGGTCCCATGATTCCCCCGGCACGAGCGACGTCGTCGCCAAAGCCCCGGCATTGACCATAGGGTTCATGGTATGTCCCGCATTCAGCTCGATCGCCATGACGGAGTTGAATGGCAGACCCGTGTTATTTACACCGATCCGCTCACGGACCTCATCGTGGCCGACTGAGTCGCACACGAGCGCATAGACGAACGCCTTTGCGATCGACTGGATGGAGAACTCTTGTCTCGAATCACCGGTGCTGAAGGTGCTGCCATTTGTTGACGCCAAAGTGAGGCCGAACCATCGAGGGTCTGCCTCTGCGAGCTTCGGAATGTAACTTGCAACGTTTCCCTCCTCGAGGCCTGCGTACATCGAGTGGGTCTTCTCCATCATCTTCTCGACGATTGCCGGCGCAGGGAGGTCTCCAGTTGAAACGAGGCTCGGCTCCACCGCGGCGCGATCGCGTTCGTACGGGAACGGTACTGGATTCCTAGGATGATTCGACATAATGCAAGGTTAGCGGTGGATGCCTGCGTACGGAATCTCAGCAATGTTACAACCGAACTGAACGTGAGCGGCGCAGGCTCGAAAGCCTCGGGAGCACGCCACGGTGATCGCGCCAATCATACGTAGATGTATTGCCTGTAGGGTTTGATCAACTCGGAGCGGCTTCCATCCAATCTGCTTTCGTCGCCGGTGTCCGCGGCAGCTAGCGCCGGAGCATGGGCCCTTTTGAACTGATCCGCCGAACGCAGTATCACCGCAAAACCATTAAGCTCAACGACTGTCCATGCTGTTCCTTGGTACCAGAGTCGGGATCCGACAGAGACATCTAGAACTGTCGTGCTCATACCTGTTCCTGTCCCGAAGGTTGAAGAACCGACTCTGTGCTCAATCGTCGATCCATATCGATTCCGGCAGCGCCAGACCAGATTAGGGAAAGGACAGCGACATACCAGTCGTCCTTGTTGAGCTTTCGTGGCCGGCTGTTCAAGATGTCGCTCAGGGAAAGTGGATGGTCACGCAGTTTCTCGCGGGCTTTCGATACGACACCAGGCAGCAATCGTTCTGGTCGCCGACCGAGGGAGATCATCTTGATGTTTCTCAGTACTGTGGAATCTCCGCCCGAGAAGATCTCGTAATGCCACGCCTTCTCTTCACAGAGGACTCTGGTCCATTCAAACTGCTTTCGCACCGACGGTTCGTCAAGTAGATGCTTTGGCTTGACGTCGAGGAGAGTGACGCGTTGATCGGCGTGAGTCAGCAAGATATCGGGGACGTGGGTTCGCTGCGCATTGTCTGATTGTGCAGCGAGTTGGAACGGTTGTGTGCGGATTACATTCACTGATGTGCCGAAGTCGGCTAACCAGAGTCGATCCAGCTCGAGAATACTTTCGTAAATCAGTTGTCGGCGGTTCGTCGAGAACCAGAACAGTCCCGGGTAGTTTTCGCGATAAGTCGGTGGAATTCGTGCGGGGTGGCCCTGGACGACGAGATCTGCGCGAGCACGTGCCCACGTCGTGGCGACTTCGTCAAGGTGCAGTATCGGAACGTTGCGTTGCGAACGGCCATATCCTGATGGTCCTCGGTTGACAGGTGCGTAAGAAATTTGACACGCCATGGCCAAGAAAGTGAGAAAGTGGCAACTCACGCGAGAACCTACAGCAGCCGTCTGAAAAGAATTTTTCTCCCGCCGGAATAAAACTATCCTCAGCAAAGTTGAGTCTGGTGTACGCAACTTTGATGAGGTCGACTTGACCGTCGGAACCTCGGAGAGAATACTTGAGTCCAGTTGGCTCAATGTGTGCGGTCGAGTGGTTCTGACCCAAGGGCCGGCGCCGCCCGATCGCACACATTCGAGTCGAAGGAACTCACGAACTAAGGAGAGAAAACTATGGCACGTGCAGTTGGAATCGACCTCGGAACCACGAACTCCGTCGTTGCAGCCCTCGAAGGCGGCGAGCCGAAGGTCATCCCGAACGCCGAAGGCGGTCGCACGACCCCGTCCGTCGTCGCAGTCAACAAGAACGGCGACTGGCTCGTCGGCGAGATCGCCAAGCGCCAGGCCGTCACGAACGTCAAGAACACCGTCGCATCGGTCAAGCGCCACATGGGCACCGACTGGTCCACCGAAATCGGCGGCAAGAAGATGACGGCTCCCGAGATCTCGGCCCGCATCCTCCAGAAGCTCAAGCACGACGCCGAGGAGTACCTGCAGGAGAAGGTCACCGACGCGGTGATCACCGTCCCTGCCTACTTCAACGACGCCGAGCGACAGGCCACGAAGGACGCTGGTGAGATCGCCGGACTCAACGTCTCGCGCATCATCAACGAGCCCACCGCTGCCGCTCTGGCCTACGGCCTCGAGCGCGGCAAGGAAGACGAACTCATCCTCGTCTTCGACCTCGGTGGCGGAACGTTCGACGTCTCGCTGCTCGAAGTCGGCAAGGACGAAGACGACTTCTCCACCATTCAGGTCCGTGCGACCTCAGGTGACAACCGCCTCGGCGGTGACGACTGGGATCAGCGGATCGTCGACTGGCTGGTTGAGCAGGTCAAGAACAACTACGGTGTCGACCTGACCAAGGACGCCACCGCTCTGCAGCGCCTCAAGGAAGCCGCTGAGCAGGCCAAGAAGGAACTGTCCTCGGCTACCAGCACGAACATCTCGCTGCAGTACCTGTCGATGAGTGAGAACGGACCCATCCACCTGGATGAGACCCTCACCCGGGCGAAGTTCGAGGACCTGACCAAGGATCTCCTCGAGCGCACCAAGGCTCCGTTCCACGCTGTGATGAAGGATGCCGGCGTATCCGTTAAGGACATCGACCACGTCGTCCTCGTCGGCGGATCGACCCGCATGCCCAGCGTGACCCGGGTCGTCACCGAACTCACCGGAGGCAAGGAACCCAACAAGGGTGTCAACCCCGATGAGGTCGTCGCGATCGGCGCCGCCGTGCAGGCCGGTGTCCTCGTGGGTGAGCGCAAGGACGTTCTGCTCATCGACGTCACCCCGCTCTCGCTCGGACTCGAGACCAAGGGCGGCGTGATGACGAAGCTCATCGAGCGCAACACCCCGATCCCGACCAAGCGTTCGGAGACCTTCACCACCGCAGAGGACAACCAGTCCTCCGTGTCGGTCCAGGTCTTCCAGGGTGAGCGGGAGTTCACTCGCGACAACAAGAACCTCGGCACTTTCGAGTTGACCGGTATCGCTCCGGCTCCGCGCGGTGTGCCGCAGATCGAGGTCGGCTTCGACATCGACGCCAACGGCATCGTCCACGTGTCTGCCACCGACAAGGGCACAGGCACCGAGCAGTCGATGACGATCACTGGCGGTTCCGCGTTGCCGAAGGAAGACATCGACCGCATGGTTCGTGAGGCCGAGGAGCACGCAGAAGAGGACAAGAAGCGCCGTGAGGCTGCCGACGTCCGCAACAATGCGGAGAACCTCGCCTACCAGACCGAGAATCTGCTGACCGACAATGCCGACAAGCTGCCGGAAGAGCTCAAGACCGAGATGCAGGGCGATGTCGACGCCGTCAAGGAAGCCCTCAAGGGTGAAGACGACGACGCCGTGAAGTCCGCCTACGACAAACTCGTGGAGAACCAGCAGAAGATCGGCGAAGCCATCTACAGCCAGCAGGGCGGTGCCGAAGGCGCCGAAGCTGCCGGTGAAGGTACCGCCGATGCAAGCGCAGACGACGATGTCGTCGACGCCGAAGTTGTCGACGATGAGGATGAGGAGAAGAAGTAATGACTGCCGAGGGCAACGACAAGTCGTCCGAGGAGCCAGGCTTCAACTTCAGCGACAAGCGCCGGGTCGATCCGAACACCGGTGAGGTCCGTCCCGAGGCCGACGCCCAGTCGGCCTCGGCCGGGGCCGGCGAGGAGCCGACCTCGGACGCGAATGCCGAACAGGCTGCCGCGTCCGATGCCAGCGACCTCGGGGTGGACATCCCGTCCGATGCCTCGGGTCTCGAAGACATCGAGCCGGAAGCCGAGCCCGAACCGGGCTCGGAGGCAGCGGGGTACCTGGCCGACCTCAAGCGCATCAACGCCGAATATGCGGCGTATCGGATGCGCGCCGACCGCGAACGTGAGCGTGCGGCTCTCGGCGGCACGATCAAGGTCGTTGAGGCCCTGATCCCCGTGCTCGACGAGGTCAAGCTCGCTCGCGACAACGGCGATGTCAGCGGGCCTTTCGAGACCCACGTGAACAAGCTCGTCGAATCGCTGAACAAGATCGGCGTCGAACAATACGGAGAGGTCGGCGACGAGTTCGACCCGAACATCCACGAGGCGCTCATGCAGCAGCCATCGGATGAGGTCGAGAATCCGACGCTCTTCCTGGTCATGCAGCCGGGCTACCGTATCGGGGAGCGCATCATTCGCGCCGCCCGTGTCGGTGTCCAGCAGCCGGAGGACTGAACGACAACGATCGCCGAGGCGGCCGCCGGCCCCGTACGCCGGTTCACCGAGGTACGGGGCCGGGGAACCGCCTCGGCGGCGGTCCGGATCTTCGGGGCAGTGCCCCGGGGATGCGGATTGTGAGAGGACAAGTGAATACCGTGATGACAGGATTGATTGGAAGGAAAGGAGGTGCCAGGTGAATACCGGACCTCAGAATGATTGGTTCGATAAGGACTTCTACAAAACCCTCGGCGTCTCCAAGGATGCTTCCGACGCTGAGATCAAGAAGGCTTATCGCAAGCTCGCGCGCAAGTATCACCCGGACGCCAACCCCGGTGATGAGAAGGCCGAAGAGAAGTTCAAGGAGATCGGCCAGGCCCACCAGGTGCTCTCCGACAAGGAATCCCGGGCCCAGTACGATCAGGTCCGCGCCATGGGCGGCGGTGCCAGGTTCAGCGCCGGTTCCGGTGGACCGGGCGGGGCTGCCGGCGGCGGATTCGACGATGTGTTCTCCGACCTCTTCGGAGGCGGCGGACGCACCAGGACCCGCACGACCTACACCGGTGGGGGAGACGTTCCCCCGGACCTGGCGGATCTGCTCGGCGGATTCGGCGGAGGTTTCGGCGGTGGCGGTTACGGCGGCTACCAGCCTCCGGTCAAGGGCGGCGACATCAAGGCGAGTACGACGCTGTCGTTCACCGAAGCGATCAACGGTGCCTCGGTGAAGCTGAATATGCCGGGTGGGAAGCCGCTGACCGTGCGGACACCGATCGGGGTCAAGGACGGGCAGAAGATCCGCCTGGCCGGCAAGGGCAAGACCAGCCCCAACGGCGGCGAGCCCGGTGACGTCATCCTCACCGTGCACGTACGCCCGCACCCGGTCTTCACCCGCGATGGTGACAACCTGCGGATTGAGCTGCCGATCAGCTTCGACGAGGCGGCCCTCGGCGCCGAGGTCAAGGTGCCGACCCTGGGCGGAACGCCCGTCAAGGTCAAGGTCGCACCGGGGACACCCTCGGGACGGACCCTGCGCGTGCGGGGCAAAGGTGTGAAGACGAAGAAAGGCACCGGCGATCTGCTGGCGACAGTCCAGATCGTGGTGCCGAAGAATCTGTCCAAGGAAGCCAAACAAGCGGTCGAGGCCTTCAAGGCCGCCACCGAAGGTGAGGATCCACGCGCCGGCTTGCTGGACAAGGCCAAGGCCAGCTGAGGTGGTTAATCACAATGCACATTTCATCGAGTGCGGCGGTGTATGTCATCTCGGTGGCCGCGGATCTGGCGGGCATGCACCCGCAGACGCTGCGGCAGTATGACCGACTGGGTCTCGTCACTCCGGATCGCACTGCGAGCCGGGGCCGGCGTTATTCCGGAAGGGACATCGCCAAGCTGCGACTGATCCAGCAGCTGTCGCAGGACGAGGGAGTCAACCTCGTCGGGATCAAGAAGATCATCGACCTGCAGAATCAGGTCGATGCGCTCAAGAGCCGCAACGAGGAGCTCGAGGACGAGGTTCGGGCACGCCGGTCGGCGCAGGAACGCGATGCGCGCGTCTTCGCAGCCGGCACCGTGGGCGGAGACGTCGTCTCGATCTCGAGGGGACGACGCCCACAGGGTCGTCCTGAACCGGGAGCCTTGGTGCTGTACAACCGGTATCGGCGCGGCTGAGTCGGCAGTCGCCGGTCAGAGTCGGTGTGATCGGATCTGAGGCGGAGTGCGAACCCATCTGGGTATTCGCGCTCCGCCTCTTCGCATCTGTCCGAGGATTCTGTTTGTTTGCGGCGCAGAAAAGTACAGATGCTGTGCGACACTGACTCTGTGGACGAGAAAGAGAAGGTTCGACAGGTCGCCGACAGCGCTGATTCGGCGGCTCAGGAAGCCGCAGACAGCCGCTGGTTCGAGCGGGTGGCCCGAGCGGGATTCATCGCCAATGGATTGGTCCACGCCATCCTCGGCGCGACCGCTGTGACGATCGGGCTGGGGCAAGGCGGCGGCAACGCCGACCAGGCAGGAGCTGTCGGCCAGATCGCTGCGCAGCCCTTCGGCATGGTGCTCATCATCGTCTGCTTCCTCGGCTGTGCGTTGATGGCTTTGTGGTGCCTGGTCAACGCGTTCTTCGGCTCAGCATCGCTGCGTGGCGCTGGTACTCGGGATCTGCAGGAGAAGCAGGGGAGGAAACAGTGGACCGACTTCTTCACGATGGTCGGTTCTGCCATCGCCTATGTAGTCGTGGCGGCAACCTTCTCCCAATTCGTCTTCGGCGGAGGAGCGGATTCGGGTAAGTCGAGTTCACAGGCCTCGACGACGGTGGCGAAGGCGCCGGCTGGACTGTATATCCTCATGGCCGTCGGCGCCGTGATTGCGATCATCGGCATCGTATTCTGTGTCAACGGTCTGCGGCGGAAGTGGAAAGACGAGCTGCGTCGGCCGCGCAGCGCGTTCACTCGCTTCCTCGTCGGTTTCACCGGTGTTGTCGGGTATCTGGGCAAAGGTGCGACTTTGCTGTCGGTGGGCATCCTCATCGTGGTGTCCGCGGCGACCGGTGATCCGGAGGAGTTCACCGGAATCGACGGTGCGCTCAAGGGCATGCGCGATCAGCCGTTCGGGCCGTATCTGCTGTTGGCTGTGGGTCTCGGCCTGGTCCTCTACGGAGTCTTCCTCGCCCTGCGCTCGAGGTACGACCGCATGGAATGAGCCGTCTTCTGCCCGGCATCGCTGAGACGACGAAGGGCGCGAACCCGATCGGGTTCGCGCCCTTCGTCGTCTCACGCCCAGCTCAATCGAGCCCGGGCGAGCTCAGGTCGGTCGCTATCAGATCTCAGCGGGATCCTGTGCGACCTTCTTGCGGCGCATGGTCATGGCGACTGCGACTCCACCGATGAGGAGGAGGCCGGCGCCGCCGACGAGGCCGGTCAGCTCGGTACCGGTGCGAGGCAGGTCGCCGCCGTTGCCGGCATCTCCGTTGTCGCCATCGTCGTTGCCGTCTTCATCGCCGTCGCCGCCACCGGCGTTCGGGTCGTCCTCGACCGAGAAGTCACCGGTCAGTTCGTCATCGCCGCAGGTGACGGTGACGTCGTAATCGCCGATGTAAGCCGAGGCGTTGGAGGCGCTGGTGCCGTAGACGTTGACGTTGGCCTTGCCTTCGTCGTCAGCCTGGACGGTCTTGTCGAAGGCGGTGACGCTCGACTCGCCCTTGGGGTTGACGAGGAAGCGGACATCTTCACCGGGTTCGCAGTTCTCGACGGCGAGGGTGACGCCCTTGTCTTCCTTGACGAAGTCAGCAGGCGTGATCGACTCGGGGGAGACGGTCAGCTTGGCTTCTTCAGCCGGAGCGGTGGGTTCTTCGGTCTCGTCTTCGGTGATGGTGAAGTCCTGAGCCGGGGACCTGGTCTCGGCTTCGGGGTCGAACGCCCAGACTGAGTAGTCGCCGGCGGGGAGGTCGCCATCGCCTTCGAACTTCAGTGTTGTGGAGAACTTTCCTTCGCCGTCAGTCGTGACTTCCTTAGTGGCGAAGGGCGACTGTGCGTTTCCGCCGACGACGTTGATTGCGGTATCCGGAGCGAATCCTTCACCGGTGACCTTGACACCGTTCTCCGCAAACTCGCTCTCCGTGAACTTGTCGGCGTTGAGCGAGACCTTCGGGTCGGTCTCAGGAGCTTCGGGCTCGTCGGAATCACCTTCGGTGACGGTGAAGCTCGCCGGGATCTCCTGCTTTTCGCCATCGCGTTCGACGATGACCGTGAAGTTGACCTCACCGGGGTCGATCGCGCTGGGATCCCCGGTGGTGTTGTAGATGGTGTAGGTCAGAGTGTCGCCTTCTGCGGTGTCGGACTGACCCCCCTTGTAGGAGATGTTGTCAGAAACCTTGTCGCCTGCCTCGAGGCCGGTGACGGTGACCTGGACACCCTTTTCCCGGTTTGCGAGATCTTCCTGCGAGACCTTCTGGGGCGAAACGCTGGCCTTGACGTCTTCAAGGGCTCCTTGAGCTACCCCGGTGCCCTTGGCGACGCTTGCTTTAGCGAACTCCGCCGAGGCACTCTTGGCGGGCTGAGTGTCGGCCGAGGCGGGGGCCTCGGGAGCAGCGATGACTGGGGATGCGGCCAGGCCGGTGATGGCGATGGCCACCGCGGGTGCGAGGGCGAGCTTCTTCATGTATTTCCTTCGAAAGTTACAGCTGAGTGTGAAGTATTACGAATGTAACGGTAATGCAACATTCACCACACACATAGTTGTGGTCGTTTTGTTCAGCACTGACTTCGGCCCCGTCGCAGAGTTCATTTTCCATTCACCTGGAAGCACCGATTCGTCTCGGACGGCAGAACAGACGAAGGGGCGGCTCAGTGTGTGCTGAGCCGCCCCTTCGTCTGTCGTTCCAGGCTGACCGCCTGTCTCGGATCAGAAGCTTGTCGGAGTCCGTCCGAACTTGTTCTTGCGGCCGGTCAGTGCGATCGCGGCGCCGCCGACGAGGAGGAGCAGGGCTCCCGTCGTCAGCCCGCCGAGGTCGGCGCCGGTGCGAGGCAGCTGGTTGCCGTCGTCTCCACCGCCGTTGCCGGCATCACCGTTGTCTCCGCCGCCGTTGCCGTTGTCGTCTCCTCCGCCTTCGGCGCCTGCGGTGACCTTGAAGGGGTCCGTCATGGTGTCACCGCCGCAGGTGGCAGTCGCGGTGTAGGAGCCGACGTAGGCCGAGGCATCCGACGAGGTGCCGAAGACATTGACCGACGCACGGCCTTCGTTATCGGCTTTGACGGTGTTCTCGTAGGCCGTGACGTTGATGCCCTTCGGGTTGACCTCGAAGTGGACATCTGCGCCCGGTTCGCAGTTCTCGACGGCGAGGGTGACGCCTTTCTTCTCGTTGGCGAAGTCTGCGGCCTCGATCGTCTTCGGTGAGACTGTGAAGGTCGCCTCGGCGGGTGCCTCGGTCTCACCATCGTCGTCGCCGACAACGTTGATGTTGCCGTCGAGAGTCTCCGACTCGGTGCCTTCGCGGTCGATGGTGACGGTGAACGGAACCTTGCCGGCCTCGAGGCTGTCGGGGTTGCCCTCGTACCAGAGGTGGAGCGTGTAGTCGCCATCGGCATCGGCGGTCTCGCTCTTCCCGGTGAGGGAATCGGTGATCGTGTCACCCTTCTTCACGCCCGTGACGGTGACGGTTACGCCCTTGTCCTTGTTGGCGAGATCCTCGGCGGTGATCTCCTTTGGATCGACCTTGAGCGAAGCATCGATCGGTTCAACAGCGTCGTCTTCGGTGACGGTGAAGTCCTGAGCCGGGGACTCGGTTTCGGTGTCCTGGTCGACGGCCCAGACGGAGTAGTCGCCGACGGGGAGTTGGCCGTCGCCCTCGAATGTCAGGGGTGCGGAGACCTTTCCTTCGTCGTCGGCTTCGACTTCCTGAGTTGCGAACGGCGACGTTTCGTTGCCGCCGACGACGGTGACCGGGCCGTTCGGGGTGAAGCCCTCGCCGGTGACCTTGATGCCGTTGTCCGCGAACTCGCTCTGTGTGAACTCATCGGCGTTGAGCG